>JAILMQ010000200.1 GCA_024692605.1 Eubacterium sp. | reverse complement strand
AAGTCTTACAACCTTTAAGCCTTCTGTCTGTAACAGACTGGACAGAAATACCAGTGGTATAATACTTGCTTCCAAAACTGCAAAAGGTGCACAGTACCTATCTGAATCAATTAAAAACGGTAATCTGGATAAGTATTATCTGACTGTCTGTGCAGGAGAGTTTAATAAAGCCGGTGATCACATAGCTTGTCTTATAAAGGATTCTGTGGAAAATAAGGTTAAGATAATATCCGAAAAGGATATTAATAAACCTGAATATAATATAAAAAAATATTCAAAACCCGTAAAGATTAAAACGGGAATAGAGCTTATTGATTATAATGATGATCTTGATATATCCCTTCTGAAGATAAGGCTTTATACAGGAAAAAGTCATCAGATCAGAGCTCATCTTGCATATCTTGGTTACCCTGTGATTGGTGATACCAAGTATGGAAATAAGGTTATAAATGCAGTATTCAACAGAAAATATAAGGTGAGATCACAGCTGCTTCATGCCTTTGAAATCCATTTTAAGGATGATGGCTCCTCATATACAGCTCAACCACCGAAGATTTTCTATGAGCTTTTCAGCTTATGATCATATGATAAAAAAGGGTTATCTTTATGGCTACCTGGAAAACCAGAGGACTCAGAGGTTCTGCCTTTGAAAGCCTTATTAATTCTACAAATGAATATTACAGGACCAAGGGACTTGCACTGGTTCAGAAGATTCCGACACCAATTGTACCCTTAAAGTTTGATTCCGAAAGAAAACTGATTACAGAGGCGTATTTTGAGAAGGATTCAACTGTGGATTATATCGGTGTAGTTCAGGAGATTCCTATCTGCTTTGATGCAAAGGAATGTCAGACAGATACATTTCCCCTTCAGAATATACATGAACATCAGTTTAAATTCATGTCTGATTTTGAAGCACAGGGGGGCGTTGCTTTTGTTCTTATACTTTTTACAGAAAGAAATGATATGTATTATATGCGGTTTTCAGAGCTGAAAAAGTATGTTGAAAGAGTAAATGAAGGACATGCCAAGAATTTTAAATATATAGAACTTGATGATGATTATTTCCTGAGATCAGATGGACCGGCGCTTGTTCATTATCTTGAAGGAATCAACAAAGATATAGAAAACAGATGAAGTTAAATGCGGAGGGATAATTTATGCATGACTTTTACAGAGTAGCTGCATGTGTGCCTGATATAAAGGTGGGAGATGTTCGCTATAATACAAAGAAGATTATAAAGAAGATTAATGAGGCTTATGAATATAATGCCGGTGTTATCGCACTTCCTGAGCTTACAGTTACAGGTTACAGCTGTCAGGATCTTTTCTTCCAGGAAGCTCTTATAAGAGAAGCTATGAAGGGTATTGATGAGATTCTTGAAAGTACCTTAGGAAGAACTGAAGCGGTTATTGTCGGTGCCCCTGTTCTTATAAAGGGGAAGCTGTATAATGGTGCATTTGTTATGATGAACGGCAGTCTTCTTGGTATATCTATAAAGACATTTATTCCTAATCATAATGAATTCTATGAAAAGAGATGGTTTAATTCAGCTCTTAATCTTGATACCAATACTGTTTCTATAGGTGAGATAGGACTTAGTACAGAGAATGCTGATTATGATGTTCCTGTTGGAAATAATATAATCTATGATATTAATTCGAAACTAAGATTCGGCGTTGAAATATGTGAGGATTTATGGGCGCCTGTATCTCCGTCCACAAGTCTTTCATTAGGTGGGGCTGAGCTTATTGTAAATATATCCGCAAGTAATGAAACAGTTTCCAAGCGTGATTACAGAAAAAATCTTGTTAAACAGCAGTCTGCTTCTAACATATGTGAATATCTCTATGTTTCAGCCGGAGCCACAGAATCAACACAGGATCTTATTTTCTCAGGACATTCCATATTTGCTGAAAATGGTGTGATTGTTAATGAAAACATAGAATTTATCGCAAGTGATTATATAATGATCGCTGATATGGATCTTGGCAAGATCAGACATGACCGACTTACTAATACAACATTTGCAGATGCTTCCAGCCTTATGAAGGAAAGGTTAAATGATATAACCACCATCAGTGTTACAGATATCAGAATTCCGGAGTCAGACGGTGAGTATCTTTTGATACCAAAGACTCCATTTATCCCTTCTTCAAAAAAGAAGAGAGAAGAAAGATGTAATAATATCTTTGATATGCAGGTGGGTGGTCTTGTTAAAAGACTTAAGCTTACAGGTTCAAAGCCTGTAGTTGGTGTTTCCGGAGGTATGGATTCAACCCTGACTCTGCTTGTATGTGCCAAGGCTCTCCGTGCCATTAATGCAGATCCAAAGGACCTTTATGCAATAACCATGCCGGCCTTTGGTACCTCAGACAGGACTTATAATAATTCCATCAATCTTATAAAGGCTTTAGGTGCCGAACCTATCGTTATTGATATTAAAGATTCCTGCATCCAGCATCTTAAGGATATCGGTCATGATATCAATATAAAAGATGTTACTTATGAGAACACCCAGGCCAGAGAAAGAACCCAGGTCCTTATGGACTATGCAAATAAGCATAATGGACTGGTTGTGGGAACCGGTGATCTCTCTGAACTTGCACTTGGCTGGTGTACTTATAACGGAGACCAGATGAGTATGTACGGAGTTAATGGAAGTATTCCTAAAACTCTTGTGAGATGGATGATAGAGTCAGTTGTGGAAAATGATATCTTCCCTGAAGCAAATGATATCTTAAGAGATATTCTTGATACACCGATTAGTCCTGAACTTCTTCCTCCTGATGAGAATGGAAATATATCCCAGAAGACAGAAGAGAAGGTGGGACCTTACGAATTACATGATTTCTTTATTTATTACAGTATTAGGTATGGATACAGTCCTGAAAAGATTCTTTATCTTGCCAATAAAGCCTTTAAGGATGATTACAGTGAAGAAGAGATCAAAAAATGGCTTGTATTCTACTTTAAACGTCTGTTCTCACAGCAGTTCAAACGAAGCTGTATGCCGGATGGTGTAAAGGTAGGTTCTGTTTCTCTTTCTCCAAGAGGAGATTTCAGAATGCCAAGTGATGCTTCCGGATTACTCTGGATAGATGAAATTAATTAATACATTTAAAGGAAAGTTTTATGACTGATTATAAAGATTTAAAGATAGATACTAATATTCCTGAAGAAGAGCCTGCCAGACAGGAATACTTCATGGTTAAATGTCATGAATTAATAGAGGAATTCATAATACAAAATGGTGTCAGACCTAAATTCTATGTGTCCACCTTTGGATGCCAGATGAATGCTCATGATTCCGAAAAGCTTATCGGAATACTTCTGAAAATAGGCTATGATGAGGCAGAAAGTGAAGGAGAGGCTGATTTTGTCATCTTCAATACCTGTACTGTCCGTGAAAATGCCAATCAGAAGCTTTACGGACACCTTGGTTCTCTGAAGAAAAAAAAGGAAACTAATCCTAACATGATGATCGGCATATGTGGCTGTATGATGCAGCAGCCGGAAATCGTTGACTATATCAAAGAATGCTATAGTTTTATTGATATTGTATTTGGTACATTTAACTTTTATAAAATGGCTGAGCTTCTTTATCGACGTATGTCAGGGGAGAAGCAGGTTATTGAGGTTCTAAGAGAGCCTGAGAAAAATGTTGAGAATCTTCCGGAAAGAAGAAAATACAGCTTCAAGACCGGTGTAAATATAATGTACGGATGCAACAATTTCTGTACTTACTGTATCGTGCCATATGTAAGAGGCCGTGAAAGAAGCCGTACCCCTGAAGATATAATGGATGAGATAAGGAAACTCGTAGATCAGGGTGTTATAGAAATAATGCTTCTTGGTCAGAATGTTAATTCATATGGTGTTAATTTCATGGGTGAAAGCGAGATAATTAAAGCTAATCCTGATTACAGTTTTCCGAATCTGCTTGAAGAGGTCTGCAAGATACCTGAAATAAAGCGTGTCAGATTCATGACAAGTCATCCTAAGGACCTTTCCGATAAGCTTATCGATGTTATTGAAAGGAATCCAAAGATTGCCCGTCACATACATCTTCCTGTACAGTCAGGTTCAACTGAAGTACTTAGTAAGATGAACAGGCGTTATACAAAGGAGCAGTATGTAGCTCTTGTTGAAAAGATAAGAAATCGTATACCTGATATATCTCTTACAACTGATATAATGGTTGGTTTCCCCGGTGAGACTGAGGAAAACTTCCGGGATACTCTGGATGTTGTAAGAAAATGTAAATATGATCAGGCATTTACCTTTATATATTCCATCAGAACCGGTACTCCCGCAGCTACTATGGAGCAAGTTTCTCAGGATGTGGTAAATGACAGATTTAAAAGACTTCTTGAGGTTGTAAGAGAGACATCAACTGTTGTTTCCTCAAGATTTGCCGGACAGACTAAATCCATTCTGGTTGAATGCGTTAATGAACAGCTTCCGGACTATGTTACCGGTAGGATGGATAACAATATTCTGGTACATTTCCCCGGTGGAAAAGATCTTATTGGAAAGTTTGTGGATGTAAAACTGACTGAACCAAAGGGATTTTATTATATAGGTGAGATTGCCGACTAAAGAAATCATTTTATTAAAGGATATGATTATGGCCGTAAGTGAGATAGATAGAAGTAAGCTGTCACCAATGATGCAGCATTATTTAAAAACTAAAGATGAATATCCGGACTGTGTACTTTTCTATAGATTAGGCGACTTCTATGAAATGTTTTTTGAGGATGCAGTAAATATATCGAGAGAATTGGAACTGACTCTTACCGGCAAGGATTGTGGGCTGGAGGAGAGAGCTCCAATGTGTGGTATTCCATATCATGCAGCTGAAGTTTACATCGGACGACTTATCGAAAAAGGCTTTAAAGTAGCCATCTGCGAGCAGGTTCAGGATCCGAAGCTGGCAAAAGGGCTTGTGGAACGTAAGGTCATCAGAGTGATAACTCCCGGTACTAATATGGGAGACAGTACGCTTTCTGAGGATAAGAATAATTATATAATGTGTCTTAGTACTCCGGTAAATAAAGATGGAAATTACGGAATAGCAGTTTCTGATATAACTACCGGAGAATTTACTGCCACATCTGTTTCAGCTTTGAATAAAATCATAGATGAGATTACGAAAATTCAGCCAAAAGAGGTTTTGATCAACAATAAAGGCGATTTTGTTGACAATAATAATTTTATGTCAACTATTAATGAATTATTTACCCAGATTTCCTCTACGAAGACATTTCTTACTGACAGATATTATAAATTAGACACTGCGGTTTCAAATATTGAAAGACAATTTAATGTAAGTGGAGTAGAGGGGCTTGGCCTTAAGGATATTCCTGAAACAACTGTGGCAATCGGAGCTCTTCTTACATATCTGCATGAAACCCAGATGAGTGGTCTTGAGCATATAAACCATCTGGAGCTTTATTATTCCAGTGATTATATGATCATTGATTCCTCTACAAGAAGAAATCTTGAGCTTACGGAGACCATGCGAGATAGTTCAAAGAGAGGATCCCTACTATGGGTGCTGGATAAAACCAAGACTGCCATGGGGGCCAGAATGCTTAGGAGCTTTATCGAAACACCTCTTATGGATATTTCCAGGATCAATGACCGTCTTGATGCGGTTGATTCCCTTAATGTCAATATGATGTATAGAGATGAAATGATAGAATATCTTAATTCCATCTATGATCTGGAACGTCTTATGACAAGGATATCCATGAGAAGTGCTAATCCAAGGGACCTTCTTGCTTTTAAGACTTCCCTTCAGTATCTGCCATACATTAAGGACCTTATTGGTAAGATGAATGGCCGTATTTTTAAGGAAATGTATGAGGATTTCGATACTCTTCAGGATATCTATCAGTTAATAGACAGTGCCATTGACGAAGATGCACCTATTACACTTCGTGAAGGCGGAATATTTAAAACCGGCTATAATGAACATATAGATAATTACAGGGATAAAAAGCTTAATTCCAAAACAATTCTTTCTGAACTTGAAGCTAAGGAAAAGGAAGCTACCGGAATCAAGAATCTCAGAATTAAATTCAACAGGGTTTTTGGATATTTCCTGGAGGTAACAAACTCCTATAAGGATCTGGTTCCTGATTATTTTATCAGAAAGCAGACATTAACTAATGCTGAAAGATTTACAACGGATGAGCTTTCCCTTCTTTCTTCTGAAATACTTAGTGCGGAAGAGAATCTTTTTGGACTGGAATATGATGAATTCGTGCTTCTTCGTGATAAGCTTTCCCAGGAAATAGTAAGGGTACAGAAAACCGCCGGATATATTGCACTTACAGATGTGCTTTCAGCACTTTCTGTAGTTGCCATGAGAGAGAACTATGTAAGACCTTCTCTTAATGATTCAGGTGTTATAGATATTAAAGCAGGCCGTCATCCTGTTATAGAAAAAATGATCGGTTCGGGAGAGTTTATCCCTAATGATACATTTCTTGATTTTCAGTCAAATCGTATCATGATCATAACCGGTCCTAATATGGCTGGTAAATCAACTTATATGAGGCAGACGGCTCTTATCTGTCTGATGGCTCAGATTGGTTCTTTTGTACCTGCTGATAAGGCTGATATAAGTATATCGGACAGAATATTTACCAGAGTTGGTGCCAGCGATGACCTGTCTCAGGGACAGTCAACATTTATGGTGGAAATGAGTGAGGTTGCAAATATTCTTAGAAATGCCACCCGTAATTCACTTATTATAATGGATGAGATAGGAAGAGGAACCTCTACATTTGACGGACTTTCCATAGCCTGGGCTGTGGTTGAATATATTGCAGATAGTGATCTTCTTGGGGCAAAGACTCTTTTTGCAACACATTATCACGAACTGACAACTTTGGAGGAAAAGCTTTCTTCAGTTAATAATTATTCCATAGCCATAAAGCATGATGGCAACAGTCTTGTATTTCTTAGAAAAATCATTCCGGGAGGTGCAGACAGATCATATGGTATAGAGGTTGCAGAGCTTGCAGGTGTACCAAATCTTGTTACAGACAGAGCAAAAGAAATTGCAGCATATCTTTCAGAAGAGGATGTAACGGGACGTTCGAGAGATTTGAAGGTGGTAAATTCTCATAAGGATTCACAGCCGGTGGATAAGAAGAATTTCCCTGGCCAGATCTCACTTTTTGCATCAACTGAAGAGATGAATATAACAAATGAGCTTAAAAATCTTGATCTGGATAACATGACTCCTGTGAAAGCCATGTTATATCTTCAGGAACTTAAGGACAGACTTAACTAATAAATAATTTCAGGTGATAAAATGATCAGAGTACTAGACCAACATACAATTGATAAAATAGCTGCAGGTGAGGTTATTGAAAGACCTGCTTCTATTGTTAAAGAACTAGTTGAAAATTCCATAGATGCTCATGCCACCAGAATTACAGTTGAATATACTGATGGCGGTACATCCATGATAAGAGTTACTGATAACGGCTCCGGTATAGAAGAATCAGATGTACGTAAAGCATATCTCAGCCATGCCACAAGCAAACTGGATAATGCCGATGACCTTCTTTCCATAGTATCACTGGGCTTCAGAGGTGAAGCACTTTCAACCATTGCGGCAGTTTCCCAGGTTGAAATGATAACTAAGACTCATGAATCAATGAATGGAATCAAGTATGTTATTCATGGTGGTAAAGAGGTCGAATATAAAGAAATAGGGGCTCCGGATGGGACAACTATCATATCAAGAAATATATTTTTCAATACACCTGCCAGACTGAAATTCTTAAAAACCAATATGACAGAGGGTTCTTATATAAATGATCTGATGTCACATATAGCCCTTGCCAATCCTGATGTTGCAATCAAGGTTATATCAAATGGCAAGGTAATAATCGATACAAACGGTGATGGCCGTCTTAAGGAGACTATATATTCACTTTATGGTATGGATATTGCAAAGAGTCTTCTGGAGGTGGAATATGCATCCCAGGATATCAAGGTTACGGGATATATCGGAAAACCATTTCTTTCCAAGGGAAATCGAAGTTTTGAAAATTATTTTCTGAATAAGAGATATATTAAAAGTCCTGTAGTTAACAGGGCGATTGAAGAAGCATATAAAACTCATATAATGCAGCATAAGTTCCCATTTACTGCATTATTTATTGAAGTGCCTTATTATATGATTGATGTAAATGTGCATCCTGCCAAAAGAGAATTCAGATTCGATGATGAAAAGCAGCTTTTCAGTGCCATATATCATAGTGTGGCAGATGCCTTATCAAAAAAGGAAATGATTCCTGATGCTGATACGGATTATGGTAATAAACAGAAGATTTATACACCGGTAAAAAATGTTGAAACTTCAGTAGTAAATGAAACTCCTGTAATAAATGAAACTCCAAAAGGTGTTTCGTATTCAGCTCCGGAGAAGGAAGTAAGCAGCTTAAAGGAAGAAAAAACATTTAATAATCCTGTTAGTGATATAAAAACAGCTCATAAAAATACTACTGACAGTTTTACTATACTGGAAAGTATTCTTCCGAAAGAGTATAGAGATAAACTAAATATCCAGTCATCTGACAGGGAAAACGCTTTGGAATCTATAAGAGAAAATGTTTCAGAGCCTTTAAAGGATACATATATAACTCCGGTTCAGCAACCGGTTCAGACTGAAATGAAGCAGGAATATCTGTCAGAGGCAGCAAAACCGGATCATAAGATCATAGGTTTGGTATTTGACACCTACTGGATTACAGAATATGATGGTAGTCTTTATATAATGGATCAGCATGCGGCTCATGAAAAGGTTAATTATGAGACATTTTTGGCTGAGTTTAAAAACAGACAGATACTTTCACAAAATATATTTCCACCTGAAGTTATTGCTCTTTCCAGTAGAGAAAAGCTGGCAGTAATGGAAAATCTGGATTATTTCGAGAAAACCGGATTTATTGTAGAAGATTTTGGTGGCAATGATGTTAAAATATCAGCTGTTCCTGCAAATCTTTTGAATCTTAATAGCAGAGATGTATTTATGGAAATGGCTTCTTATCTTACTGATGGGGTTTCAGGCCTGACGGAAGATATATTTGTCACTAAGCTTGCAACAATGGGGTGTAAGGCGGCAGTAAAGGGCAATCAGAAGATTACGGTTGAAGAGGTTAAAACCCTGATGGACAGACTTATGGCTTTAAAGGATCCTTATACCTGTCCTCACGGAAGACCTACCATAGTTAAGATGACTAAGGAAGAACTGGACAAAAAATTTAAAAGGATTGTTGATTAGAATGAAAGATACGGAAAAATTACCGTTAATAATACTTACAGGTCCTACAGCTGCAGGGAAAACTGACCTGTCTATTAATCTCGCCAAAAAACTAAATGGCGAGATTATTTCTGCAGATTCGGTCCAGGTATATAAAAAATTTGATATTGGAAGTGCCAAGATAACAAAAGAAGAAATGTCAGGGATAACTCATCATTTAATTGATGTTTATGAGCCTGACTTTTCCTTTGATGTGACAGTATTTCAAAAAGAGGCCGCAAGGCTGGTTAAAGAGATATGTGACAGAGAGAAAATACCTATCATAGTTGGTGGAACAGGCTTTTATATACAGGCGCTTCTGTATGATGTGGGTTTCAAGGATGAAGGTGACGATACCTATAGAAAAGAACTGGAAAGTCTTTCTATGCAGGAGGCTGGGGCTGAAGAGCTTTATGAAAAGCTGAAAGAGGTGGATCCTGCTTCAGCTGAAATCATTCATAAAAATAATGTACGTAAAGTAATAAGAGCTCTGGAGTATTATCATTTTCATAATATTCCCATATCAGTTCATAATAGTCAGGAACATCAGAAACAGTCTGCCTATAACAGTCTCTATTTTGTTATCAATATGGATAGAGAGATTCTTTATGAGAGAATAAATAAAAGAGTGGATATTATGAGAGAGGACGGTCTGGTTGAGGAGGTTAAATCACTAATGGATTTAGGGATTACCAAGGATAATACCTCCATGCAGGCCATAGGTTATAAGGAATTATATGATGCACTAAAAGTAATAAAGGATGAAAAGCTTTTTGAAGGCTCTGAAAGATATGAGGAATTATTAAATGAAGCCTTCGAAACAATAAAGCTTAATACAAGACATTTTGCTAAGAGACAGCTGACCTGGTTCAGGCGGGAAAAAGATGTAATATGGCTTGATAAGGACGCTAATTCTGAAGATGAAATGATACAGATAATATTAGACAGATGTAAAGAACATGGGATAACTAATTAAAGAGGAAAGGTTATTAAAATGCTTAAGGATTATTATTTGAAAAATGGAATATCTGAGCAGGTTTATGAATATGCCCAGAAGACTGAAGCAAATCTGATGGAGCGCTTTGCTAAGATTGACAGAATTGCTGAGATGAATCAGATAAAGGTTTTAAATGCCATGCAGGAGGCTCGTTTTGCTGAGGAGCATCTAAGTGGTACAACAGGCTATGGATATAATGATTCCGGCCGTGATGCCCTGGAAAAGGTTTATGCAAATGTATTCCATACGGAAGATGCTTTAGTGCGTCAGCAGATTACCTGCGGCACACATGCGCTTTCCATTGCCCTTGCGGGAAATACCCGTCCCGGTGATGAAATCCTTTCTGTGGCAGGCCCTGTATATGATACTCTTCAGGGGGTTATAGGTGTACGTCCGGAGAAAGGTTCCCTTGCTGAATTCGGCATTACCTATGATCAGGTTGATCTTCTGGAAAATGGTGACTGGGACTATGATGGGATAAAATCAAAGATTAAGCCTAATACAAAACTGGTTGAGATACAGCGTTCAAAGGGCTATGATGTCAGACCATCACTTTCAGTTGAAGCTATTGGTAAAGTGATTAAATTCATAAAAGATATCCGTCAGGACATAATCATAATGGTTGACAACTGTTACGGTGAATTTGTAGAAACCATTGAACCTTCAGATGTTGGGGCTGACATGGTTGTTGGTTCACTTATTAAGAATCCCGGCGGTGGTATTGCTCCTATAGGTGGCTATATATGTGGTACCAAAGAATGTATAGAAAACTGTGCCGCCAGACTTATTACTCCCGGAATAGAGAAGGAAGTTGGAGCATCTCTTGGTCTTACGGCTAAGTTTGCCCAGGGTCTTTTCATGGCTCCAACAGTTACAGCAGCAGCTCTTAAAGGAGCTATATTTGCTGCTAATATCTTTGAAGGTCTTGGTTTCAAAGCCCTTCCGGATTCAAAGGAAGAGCGTTATGACATTATCGAGGCCGTTACATTTGGCAAACCGGAGCTTATAGAAGCATTCTGTGAAGGGATTCAGGCAGCTGCTCCCGTTGACAGCTATGTTAAGCCGGTTCCATGGGCAATGCCCGGATATGACTGTGATGTTATTATGGCAGCAGGAGCTTTTGTTTCAGGCTCCTCTATAGAGCTTTCGGCTGATGCTCCAATGAAAGAGCCATATGCAGTATATTTCCAGGGGGGACTTACCTACCCACATGCCAAATACGGAATAGTCCTGGCATTACAGAAAATGGTAGAAAAAAATCTTATAACATTGTATAATTAAAAGGTTATGAAATGTGTTTCCTTTATGCACCAGAGAGACGATGAATAAAGGAGGTACATATGAATTATTTAAAGATTTCTGATATGGCATCAGAAGAAAAACCTGTTGAGAAAATGATCCAGAATGGACCGGAGGTTATGTCTGACGCAGAGCTTCTTTCCATTATTCTGAGAACAGGTACCAGAGATATGAGCGTAATAACTCTTTCTCAGATGATTCTTAATAATCATCCGACTTATAAAGGTTTAGCCGGACTTAATTACAGACGGTTTGAAGAACTTGTAAATATTTCCGGAGTTGGCAAGGTAAAGGCTTGCCAGATACTTGCATTAACTGAGATATCCAAAAGAATTAGTACAACTAATGCAAAGGAAAAAATGATATTTGATTCATCAGATAGTGTGGCGGATTATTTCATGGAACAGATGAGATATCTGCAGAAGGAAAGAGTATACGCACTTTTTATGTCCGCAGATCTCAATTGCTTCTACAAGGTTTTAATCTCTGAGGGGGTTATCGACAGAAGTCTGATAGAACCAAGAGAAATATTTAAAGAAGCATTGCTTAGAAATGCAAAAAGTATAATTCTGATTCATAATCATCCATCAGGTAATCCTCAGCCCAGTGATATGGATATTGCTATTACACAGAGAATAGCCAGGCTGGGAGAAGAGATGTCTCTTAAACTTCTGGATCATATAATAATTGGTGATGGATATTACTATAGTATGCTGGAAAAGGGTATTATTAAATGAAATTCGATTACAAAAAGGATCTAAGTCCTAAATATCTTTTAATTGCATTATCTGTTATATGTATAGCACTTATTGTTCTTTCTGCGTTGTTTCCGGATATGCTTGCTCCTGTAAAAAAATATACAGGAAAGTATATTACTCCGATGCAGAAGGGTATTAATAATGTGGGAAAAACAGTTCAGGATAAGTTACAGGTCTTTGGTGATGTAAAAGAGCTAAAGGAAGAAAACAAAAAGCTTAAGGAAGAAGCTGTCGCCGCTCAGAATGACCTTAATAGAAAAGAAGCAGAGCTTGCAGAGCTTCAGGAGCTTAGAGACCTTTATGAACTTGATGAACTGTATCCTGATTATAAAAAGACTGCAGCCAGAGTATTCTCGGTTAATTCCTCCGGCTGGTTTAATGAGTTCTATATCGATAAAGGTTTAAATAATCAGGTATACGAAGGCTGTAATGTCATATCAGACGATGGTCTTCTTGGTATTGTTGTGGAATCCTATGATGATTATGCAAAGGTAAGAGCTATTATAGATGATAGGGCAAATGTAACCGGCGAGATAGGTAATTCAGGTTATATGTGTAATGTTGAGGGAAGCCTTACTACTATGCAGGAAGGCTATATAAATGCTACCAACATAGATAAGAATTCAATTATCAGTGTAGGAGATAAGGTTATTACATCAAGTGTTTCAGACAGATATTTATACGGTATAACAATTGGTTATGTTACAAGTGTTGAACAGGATTCAAACAATCTGACTCAGACAGCAAAAATCAGTCCTACTGTTAATTTCTCAGAGATTAAAGATGTGCTGGTTATTCTTGATCGTAAACAGGAAGTGAATTATTAATGCGTCGTGTACTTACTATATTTGTTTTAATATTAATATCGTTTTTATTACAAAGTGCGCTTTTCTCATTCCAGAACATTACCGGATATGCACCTAATCTTATGCTTATTCTCACCATGTCCTTCGGCATAATGAGAGGTAGAAGAGAGGGACTTTTAACCGGTTTTGTTTGTGGATTTCTTTATGATGTATTCTTTGGTAATGGCCTGATAGGTCCGTATATGCTTATTTTTATGTTTATAGGATACTTTAACGGTTCATTCCACAAGGATTTCCTTATGGAAGATATTCTACTTCCCTTATTTATCATTTTTGCAGATCTGGTAGTTTTTGAAATGATCCAGTATATAGTTTTCTTCCTGCTGAGAAACAGAACCAATCTGTTTTTCTATATCGGTCATGTTTTCCTTCCGGAAATATTTTACACAATGATCGTTACAGTACTGGTTTACAGGCTGTATGTTTTAATAAATCGATTCCTTAAGAAGAAGGTCAAAGACAGTGAGACTCATTAAAGATTTTTTTATATCTTTGAAAGAACTTACATTTGAATATGTTAAAAGCAGAGTGTTCCCGGTAACACTCATTATTATCGTGCTCTTTATACTTCTGATCAACAGACTTTTTACGATTCAGATTGAACAGGGACATGAATATACTAAGTCTTTTGAAGTAAAGTCAGAAAAGAAACTGACGGTTAATTCAATACGTGGAAATATATATGATGTTAACGGAAACCTTCTGGCATATAATAACATTTCCTATACACTTATTTTCGGAAATAATAATTCTCTTCCTGAAATAGCTGAAAATCTTAATATGTCAGAAAGTAAGCTGAAAAACAGAATCATTAACAATACTCTGAATATATTACAGCAGAATGGCGATGATCTGGATGCTACAATGAACATTGTATATAAAAAAGGAAAGTATTCCTATAATATAGAAGGTCTTCAGCTTAAATATTTCCTTAAGGATGTTTATTCTGCAGATACAATTGATGATCTGACAGATAAACAGTTAAATGCCACTGCTGAAGAAAGTGCTAATTATCTGAAGAAGATATTTGAGATTGGAAATGAATATGATGAGGAAACTGCTTATAAGATTCTATGCTGCAGATATAATCTGTGGCTTAACAGATTCCAGCAGTATGTTCCGGTAGAAGTAGCTCATAACATATCCGAGAAGAGCCGTGCAGCCATTACTGAGAATAAGGATAATCTTCTTGGAATGGATATCCAGGTTACATCCAGCCGTATCTATAATGATGCTAAATATTTTTCTCATATCATAGGTTACGTAGGTAAGGCTTCACAGGATGATATTGATGCCCTTAATGATGAGGCCGGTGAAGATAAATACGATGCCAATGATGTGGTTGGTAAATCGGGAATAGAACGTGAATATGAGATGGATCTACATGGAACAGATGGAGAGCAGACTCTTTTCGTAGATAATCTGGGAAAGGTTATTGAAGTTACTAAGGATACTCCCTCCGTTGCGGGAAATGATATCTATCTTACTATAGACAGTGATCTTCAGAAATATTGCTATGACATGCTGGAAAAGGAAATTGCGGCAATACTTATTTCGAAGATTCAGAATATTGCCTATGCATCTGAAGAAAACCCGGATAAGATAATTCCCATAACTGATGTATATGCAGCCTTTTTCAAGAATAATCAGATTAAGCTTACGGAAATGAATGATGCTGATGCCACAGATCTTGAAAAAAGAATATATGAATCCTTTGATTCCAGACAAAAGCTGACTCTTGAAACCATGGAGGGTCTGCTTACAGATAATCCTGTTGAGCTTAAGAATCTGGATAGTGAATATATTGATTACTGTGAATATATATGTGAAATGCTTAGTGCCAATGGTATCTATGACACAACAGCCTTCAGTCATAATTCAAAGGAATTTATTGATTATATTACAGATCAGTCATCCCTTCAGGACTATTTACATTTCCTTATCAGGGAAGAAGCTATAGATGTAACTTCTATTGAGGAAGATGGTAAATACTATGATTCTGATGAGGTTTATAACATTCTCATCAATTATATAATCGAGTATCTTCATGATGATGTTGATTTTAATAATCGTGTTATTACCAACATGATTAGAAAGGGTGATATATCAGGTCATGATGTAATCAATCTTCTTTATGATCAGGGTATTCTTAAAGCAGATAGTGATGCAGATTACAATGCCTTCAGAAGTGGTTCTCTCGGACCTTATGAGTTTGTATTGGCAAAGCTTAAATCTCTTGATATCACTCCGGCTATGCTTGCCCTTACTCCTTGTTCAGGGGCAGTAGTGGTAACAGATGTAAATACCGGTGAAGTTAGGGCCATGGTAAGTTATCCAAGCTATGATAATAATTATCTGACCAACAATGTTGATCCGGATTATTATGATATGCTGCTTAATGATAAGACTAATCCTTTATATAACAGATCAACTATGATGAGAACCGCTCCCGGTTCTACATTTAAACCTATTTCAGCTATCACAGGTGTTTCCGAAGGTGTTCTGGGATTGGATGAATATATTACTGACCTTGGTGTTTTCGAGGATGTATATACAAAACCTAAGTGCTGGATATATAGAGATGCAAAGATAACCCATGGTTCCATTAATATACCTACAGCTCTGGATGTGTCTTGTAACTATTTCTTCTTTACAGTTGGTTACAGACTTGCCACCAGAAGACATAAATACATAGATGATGAAGGTCTTGCCAGCTTAAAGAAATATGCTGCCATGTTTGGCCTTACATCAAAATCAGGTGTAGAGATAGAAGAGATTGATCCACATTTCTCTGACAACGATGCCGTTGTTAGTGCCATCGGACAGGGTAAGCATGCCTATGCACCGGTTCAGCTTTCAAGATATGTTTCTACTATTGCGAATGATGGTACCTGTTATAATCTGTCTCTTATGAATAAGATTACTGATTATGAGGGAAATGTAGTTAAATCCTCAAGTCATACCATAGCTTCTCAGGTTAATATCGATAATGACCTGTGGAATTCTGTCCATACCGGTATGAGAATGGTAGTTACGGATGACTTAAAGAGTAATAAGCTGCTTAATTCCCTTTCCGTTGAGGTAGCCGGAAAAACCGGTACTGCCCAGGAGGGTGAAGATAAGCCTGCCCATGCGCTTTTTGTATCCTATGCACCTTATACGGCACCTGAGGTTTCGGTTACTACTGTAATACCAAATGGTTACTCCTCAGCGAATGCGGCAGATCTTACAGGATTTATATATGCCTATCTCTATGATAAGGAAGCGCTGAATGATGCAACCTTTACAGAGGATAATGGACAGGTAGGAGATTAGTATTATAAACAAAGGAAGTTATTATGATAAAGAAACTTTTTAAAAGATATAACATCAAATACTATAACTTCATATTGTTTTTCCTTGTTATTTCATTAATGATACTGGGTGTATATGTCATTAATGAAGTTAATGATGAATTTACCAATAAGCAGATTGTCGGAGTAGTTCTGGCAGTTGTTATCATGCTTGTTGTTTCCTTTATTGATTATCATTTCATTGTCAAGTTTTACGGGCCTCTGTATATAGTCAGTGCGGTCCTTCTGATTGCCGTTAGAATTGGAGGTACATCAGTTAATAATGCAAAAAGATGGTTTACTATTGCAGGTATCAGATTCCAGCCATCCGAGCTGACTAAGGTTTTGATGATCATATTCATGGCTGTTTTTCTTAGTCAGTTAATGGAAGAAAAGAAGGTGAGTACTGTAAGAGGTATTCTTGGATTTGTAATATATTATTCAATCCCTGCCATACTTATCTTCATTGAACCGGACCTTTCAACTCTTATCTGTTTAACAATGGTTCTTGTTACAATGATATTCCTGGCAGGACTCAGTTATAAATTTATTATTACAGTTCTTCTGATTTTTATACCTTTATTCAGTGTATTTATCTGGTATATTCAGAGACCGGATCAGAAGCTTCTTTATGAACATCAGCAGGAAAGAATACTTTCCTTTATCTATCCTTCGGAATATGATGATGAAACCATGCAGCAGGAAAACTCTGTTATGGCTATAGGTTCCGGACAGCTGATGGGTAAAGGCTTTGGTGAAACTAAGGATAATTCAAACACCAGTAAAGCCAATCTTGTTTCTGAGCAGCAGACGGACTTTATTTTCTCAGCTGTAGGAGAAAAATTTGGTTTCTTTGGTAGTGTAATTATAATTGGAATAATACTACTTATAGTGTTACAATGTATAAGGGCAGGAAGGCAGGCAAGAGACAACACAGGCATGTTAATTGGGGTAGGCATGGGTTGTCTTATCGGATACCAGTCATTTATCAATATTGGTGTCGCAACGATGTTGCTTCCGAATACAGGTATTCCGCTTCCGTTTATAAGTTATGGTCTTACATCACTTATAAGTACGGCGCTGGGTATCGGTATAGTTTTAAATATTTGTTTACAAAAGAGAAGATATTAACGTTACTATTAACAGCTTGTTTTTATTACCACATTTGGGGAGGATAAAATGAATATTGTATTAATAGCTCATGATCCAAAGAAAAAACTTATGCAGAATTTCTGTATTGCCTATAGAGGCATTCTAAGCAGACATGATGTATATGCCACAGAAACTACAGGTCGTCTGGTGGAAGAGGCAGCAGGGGTTTCAGTTCATAAGTTTCTTGCAGGACATTTGGGCGGAATTGAACAGATAGCTACTCAGATTGAGAGTAATCAGATGGATATGGTTATCTTCCTGAGAGAGAATGTTATGAGCCAGCCACATAATAATGATTTTCATAATATTTCTACTCTGTGTGATACCTACAATATTCCTCTTGCAACAAACCTTGCTACAGCAGAGCTGCTTATTAAGGCTCTTGAAAGAGGAGATCTGGACTGGCGTTCACTTTATAAGCACTAATCCGGATATATAAATCTTTAATCTAAAGGAATAGTAATCATGGGTAAAGCAGTAATATATTATATATTGCTTATATTAATATCTATTGCCTGTATATTCTTCTTTATTTCAAAGAATTACAAATTCGATAAAGAATTTGATACTTCAGGTACCAATGAAATATCTCTTACAGGTGATATGCCTTTTATAGAACCGGGCGGATATAGTTCCAAATTCGCAGTGGTTACAAATAAGGATATTAATGCAGATGCATTTAAAAATGATACATATGCAACCTTGCTGGTTAACAGAGATACAAAGACACCTATTGTATCATTTAACTCTCTTAGAAGAATCTATCCGGCAAGTACAACAAAGCTTATGACAGGTATTGTGGTATGTGATGCGCTGAATGAAGGCAAGATAAGTCTTGATCAGAACGTAACGCTAACGCATGACATCGTTCTTAACGAGGAGGGCGCTGTTGTAAGTGATCTGAAAGCCGGATATACCATATCTGTAAGAAATCTTTTATATGGACTTATGATGAGATCCTATAACGATCATGCCATGATCCTTGCTGAGCTTGTTGGAGGAGATATTGATACCTTCTGCGATATGATGAATAAAAAGGCTCAGGAAATCGGTGCTACAGGATGTCATTTCAAAAATCCTCACGGACTTCATGACAGAGATCATTACATAACAGCCTATGATATGTATCTGATTCTCAATGAAGCTTCAAAATACGATATTCTCAATGAAATTGATGGATATAAATCATTTTCTTACATTTATACAGATGCTGAAGGCAATGAACATACAGATGATATCGCTCCAACCAATATGTTTTTGGATGGTCAGTGTTCCCTTCCTTCCAATATCACTATTCATGAATGGAAGACCGGTACAACAGAAGCTGCCGGAAATATTCTTACCATGAATTATGAGATTGAAGGTCAGCACTATGCGCTTTTTGTTGCAGACGGTGTTTCACCTGAAGATCTGTATGATAAGATTGGTATATTATTTAATATGTCCAAATAAACGGAGATAAAAATGAGCAGCAGACCCAGAAGAAAAAATAGCAAAGTCATAAAACTTAATAGAAGAGCCAGACTTAATTCAACCATAGTTATATTTATAATAATTCTTGTTTATGTTATTGCCAGCGTAATTAAGTCTGTATCTAAAGAGCCCATTACCACATACAAGGTTAGTGCAAGTAACATCAATAATAACATTTCCTGTACCGGAATCGCTCTTAGAAGTGAAAATGAAGTAACCTCTAACAAGTCCGGATATCTTATATATTTCATAAGAGAAGGAGATAAGGTTAAGAGTAATTCTCCGGTATGTACAGTGGATGAAACAGGAAATGTAATAACCAGCATAAAGGCTGCCGGAGAAAATGATAATGGTAATGAGCTTTTTACTAATTCTGACTATTCAGATATAAGAGCTGCCATAGATTCCTACAAGGCTTCATATTCAGATGAACAGTTTTCTATGTTTTATAATTTTAAATCAGATATAGAAAGCAAGGTTATGGAGCTTTCCTCCCAGGTTATGATGGAGCAGATCAATAGTGGCGGAGCTCAGGTCAGTTCTACTGTTCAGAACATGAAAGCTACTACCAGTGGAGTTGTAACCTATTATATCGACGGATATGAAAAGAAGACTCCTGAAACTTTATCTGAAGAGGATTTCAATCAGACCAATTATAAAAAGAATTCACTTAAAACCGGTGATATTCTTGATAGTGGTTCTACTATATATAAGATTATTTCTGAGGAAAACTGGCATATAGTTTGTCAGATATCAAACGATCAGGCAAAGAGTCTGGCCAATGAAAAGAAGCTTAGATTTACAATTAATGGTTCGCCAAATGAGATTTCAGCGGATTTCAGTTTCCTTCAGAAAGATAATTCAACCTTCCTTGTTTTATCGTTAAACAAGTATATGGTTGATTATATTAACGAGAGATTCCTGAATATTGAGATAATACTTAATAAGTTCGAAGGAATCAAGGTTCCTAATTCAGCTATAATTGAAAAAGAAACCTACAAGATTCCAAAGAATTACATCTTAGAGGATGAGGATTCTTCAGTTAAATCAGTAAATGTTATGAGATTTAATGAGGATGCAACAAGTACAGATGCATCAGAGGAAAATGTAGAGCTTATAATATACAGTACTGATGAGGATTTCTATTACGTAGATGAGGATGCATTTAAGGATACAGATCAAGTCAAGGCGGGCAAATCTGCCAAGCTGGTTCCGGTAATGTCTCTTGAAAGAGAAAAGATAGATGGTGTGTATTTGGCCAATACCGGTATAGCTGATTTTGTTGAAATAGAAATCGTTAAATCCCAGGATGAATTCTCCATCTTAAAGGATGATGGATATCTTAAGGAATTTGATAACATAGTGCTGGATTCAAATCAGGTAACTGATAATCAGACACTTTATTAATAAAGGAAGTACCCCACAATGATTACAGATAATTATTTAGAAGTAAGAAAGAAAATTGATGAAACCTGTGAAAAGATAGGAAGAAATCCTGAAGAAGTAACCTTGATAGCTGTTAGTAAGACAAAGCCTCTCAGCGATATTGAGGAACTTATCAAGATTGGTGTAACTGAGTTCGGTGAAAACAAACCTCAGGAGCTGAAAACAAAATATGAAAATGTTTCGCAGCCGGTACATTTCCATCAGATAGGACATCTGCAGACTAATAAGATTAAATATATTATAGATAAATGTGTTCTTATACATTCTGTTGATTCCGTACATCTTGCACAGGCAATTGAAAAAGAAGCTGAGAAAAAAGGAATAGACTCAGTGGATATTCTTATAGAAGTAAATTATGCCCAAGAGGAAAGCAAATTCGGATTAAACAAAGAAGAAGTAATTGACATAATAAAAGAAATTAGCTCTACATGCAGTCATTTAAAAATAAAAGGACTCATGACAATAGCACCGTTTGTTGATAATCCGGAGGATAATCGTGTTATATTCAAAGGAATGAAACAATTATCACTTGACATAATATCTCAAAACATACATAATGTTGATATGAGCGTTTTGTCTATGGGAATGACAAACGACTACCTTGTAGCAGTTGAAGAAGGGGCAACAATGGTAAGAGTTGGAACTGCTATATTCGGTGAGAGAAATTATAATATATGATTGGAGAATTATTCTAATGGCTAGAAAAAGTTTTTTGGATCACTTCAGAATAGCTGATGAAGATGATGAAGATTATGATGAGGATGATGATTACATGTTCGACGATGATGACGATGATGATGACGATTATCGCGAAAGTGTTTTCAGAAAGAAAAAGCCTGCTTCAAAACCAGTAACGCAGTCAGGTAATCCTGCACCTAAGCCTTCATATTCAGCTCCGGCAAGGGATTCAAGAAGATATAGCACATCTGGAACTTCTACAGCAACAGATAAGCTGGTTTCTTTTGATGGAGGACAGCAGAGGAGAAGCAGTTCTAAGTCAGCTAATGAGGTTTTTGTTATTAAGCCTCAGGAGTTTGATGACGCTCAGACAGTAAGTGACTTCCTCAAAAAAGGTAAAGCTATAGTTATAAATATGGAAGGTCTTCAGCTTGAACCTGCTCAGAGAATTATCGATTTTATTGGCGGAGCATGTTATGGAATGGGTGGAGAATTAAAGGCTATTTCAGCTAACATATTTATAGCTGTTCCTAGCAGTATCGAAGTTACAGGTGATTTGAGAGATGAAATCCTTAATAGTACCGCAGGTTTTTCTCCACATTTAGGATAAATACATATTTTTAAAGTGGTATTTTGGGGAAAGGGGTATAGAAA
>JAILMQ010000194.1 GCA_024692605.1 Eubacterium sp. | reverse complement strand
ACCGGTTTTGTGTTAAATTAATAATAAGATTTAGAAATGTAGATATCATATTGATATAACAAAGAATAACAGCAAGGAGAATCCATCATGAAAAAATTATCTATTCGTAGTAAAAAAGCCAAAAGAACTCTAGCGTTATTTCTTGCATTTATCTTGATATTCAGTTCTTTCAGTTCAAGTGCAGCAAGAAAGAATAACAAAGTACAGAATCTTTCTTCAGATGTAAAGGCAACAGAATGCAAAGGTACAAAGCTGAAAAAGACCGAGGCGCGACGACTTACTGCTGCTTCCATCAATCTTCTGAATAACTCCATTCAGGATTCAGACGAAAACCAAAATGTCCTGATATCTCCGGTTTCCATTATGTATGCCTTCGGTATGGCTGAAAACGGAGCCAGGGGCAAAACCCGAAGCCAGATGGAGGATATAATCTTCAATGGAAACAAAACCGCTGATACTAACAATACAATGTGCAGACTTATGAATAAGATGGAGTCTGATAAGAATGTTAAGTGGAACATAGCTAATTCCATCTGGATTAAAAACAGAAAAGATGTAAAGGTAAAAAAATCCTACCTGAAAAAAGCAAAAACTTATTATGATGCTGAAGTATACAAAGCACCTTTTAACAGTGCTACTGCCAAATCAATGAATAAATGGGTCAAAAAAAATACTCATAAGATGATTCCACATATTATAGATGAATTCAGTGGCGATGAAGTAATGTTCCTTATTAATGCAATGGCATTCGAGGCACAGTGGGCCAAAGCCTTCGAAGATAATTACATCGAAAAAAATTACACCTTTACCAATCTGGATTCAAGTACCAAAAAGGTAAAGATGCTTAAAGAATACGGTGGTGGTTATTTTGAATTAAACGGAGCCTACGGCTTTAAAAAATACTATAAGGGCGGAAGCTATGCCTTTGTCGGAATCGAAATGCCTGATGGTGTAAAGCCGGCGGATTATATATCCGAGCTTTCCAGGAATCCGGCAGCCTTCAATAAACAAGTTTCAAATATGAAGTATGATAAGGATGTAACCATCAGAATGCCGGAATTCAAATCAGAATATGATATCGAAATGTCTGAAACCCTCAAAAGAATGGGCGTGACAAAAGCATTTGACCGAAGAAATGCTAATCTCTATAACATGTTCAAAAAAGATCCCGGATATAATTATTACTTCAGCAAGGTACTTCACAAGACCTATATAGAGGTTGATAAAAATGGAACTAAAGCCGCTGCCGTTACTGCAATAATCATTGATAAGGCGGGGGTATCCATTAAAGAAAGAGAAAAACTGGATATCACTCTTGATCATCCATTTGTATATGCAATAGTTGATACAAAGACTAATCTTCCTATATTCATCGGATGTATCAATACTCTGTAGAATAATACTTATACCGGAGATTTCTTCATATAAGAAAGCTTCAATTGTGGAATAAGTATCCTACCAAAAGCATAGATATTTATAAGCAGGGCTCCGCACCAAGCACTGATTTCAGCCAGTGCTGCGGCCCTGAAGCCTATGCTTCCCATAAGGCAGGAAATAATAACAATTCTCAGTACCATTTCTACTACACCGGACCACATCGGAAGCACCGGTTTTCCCATTCCCTGAACTCCACTTCTAAATACGAAAAGACAGTCCACTACTATCATAGCCATTCCACAAAGAGGCAGAAATTCACAGGCCAGTCTTATGGCTTCCTCTCCATCTATGAGAATGCCCGCAAGGAATTCCGGCATAAACACCAGAAGCATTCCCAGAACAACATATGAAACAAAGGCAATCATAAGGCAGACCTTAAGGCCGTATTTAATCCTTCCATACTCCTTTGCCCCATAATTCTGACTGGTGAAGGCACTCATTGTATTACCGGCTGTACATGCAGGATTGATAAACAGATTGATATACTTACTGCATGCCGTATAAGCCGTCGTATAACTAACCCCATAACCATTAACAAAATACTGCACAACCATACAACCTATTGCTGTGATGGAATTCATAAATGCCATAGGAAGTCCGTTCTTTACCAGAGTCAGGTAAACATCCTTTCCATTTTTAAAATCCGATGCCTTAAGAGCTATTATATCAATCTTTCTAAGCTGTCTTATACATATGTGGGCAGAAACCAGCTGAGATAAAACCGTTGCAAAGGCAGCTCCACTGACTCCCATATGAATTACAAAAATAAACAGGCAGTCCAGCACAAGATTAACGATTGAAGAAATAACAATAGCCTTAAGAGGTGTACGACTGTCTCCAAGGGCTCTGAGGACAGCGGCACTTACATTGAAACTGATGGAAGCCACAAGTCCTCCGTATATTATATATCCATACTTAAGACAATTAGCCATAAGAGCTTCATTGGTCTGCATAAGTATCAGTATCTCATCCAGGAAGGTAAGGCTGACAAATGTAAGCAATGCTGTAATTCCTACAGCCAGCTGCAGGGTTGCCGCAATTCTATGCCTGAGCTCATCATACTTCTTCGCACCAAAGCTCTGAGCTATCAGCACACCAAAACCATTGGCAAGGCCAACTGAAAAGCCCACAATAAGAAAGAATATGGAACCCATATTTCCTACTGATGCAAGAGCATTATCTCCCAGTCCCTTTCCTACGATCAAAACATCCACAAAGTTATATACCTGCTGAAGCATACTTGTAAGCAGCAGAGGTACAAAAAAACTGAGAATATGCCTTGTTGGATTTCCCTTTGTAAAATCAACAACTTTCTTTTCCGTAACTTGTGCCATATCTCTTCTATCCTCTTTAATATAAACCTCTATATTACAAACTACTCTTTATTTTGTTAGACGGATTATAAGAACTTGGAATAAATATTTTTATCAAAAGTGTTGCTTTTTTTACAAATCTATAGTCTAATTGTTTTTATATAACAATAGACCCAAAATAACTGATATTAACTGAAGAAAAATGATATAAAACCATAAGAGGAACATGTATGGATACAAATAAAGAATTACTTTACAGACTATATATACAGCGGGAAGAAGCCTTTGTCAGAACCGATATAAAAAAGGAATTCTCCAGGTATGAAGATATAATGAACGGGGATGTTGAAAAGGTAAAAGAAAACTTTAAAGAAATCCGTAAGGACTTCTTTAAGGGTAAGGGTACTCTTTCTAAGGATCCTCTGAGAAACAGCATATACCATCTGGTGGTTTCAGTAGGTGTTATAGCAAGGCTATGTATCAACTCCGGTCTTCCCCATGACGAAGCCTATACCATAAGCGATATCTATATCCAGGCAGCTGATGAATCAGACAGTGTAGAAGCTGTAGTGGATCTGCTTGAACAATCACATATTGCCTTTGCCGAAAGAATGAAGAATATAAAAAAGGATAATAATCACTCTATCTATATAAGGCACGCAATTGACTATATTTATGATCATCTTCACGAACCCATAACCATGGAACAGCTGGCAAAAAATGAGAATCTCAATCCCAGCTATTTTTCAAAGCATTTTTCCAACGAAATGGGAATCCCCGTTAAAGCTTACATACTTTCCGTAAAGATAGATACTGCCAAAAACATGCTGGAAAAATCAGAGTATTCCATTACAGATATAGCATTATCACTGGGCTTTTCTTCTCAAAGTGCCTTCACTGCAGCATTTAAAAAACTGACCGGTGAAACACCGGCCAGATATCGTAAAGCTCTTGATTATGTTGATACATTTTAATGGTGTTATACGATATTTCTTATACCTTCACAAATTCTCCTTGCTACCACCGGATTATTCATTGTATATAGATGTATTCCCCGTATATCACTTACCAGAAGATCAATTATCTGACTCAGGGCATAAGACATTCCTGCATCAAAAAGTGCCTCCTTATTATCCTCATAACGTTTTATGATCTTCTCAAACTTTGATGGAAAGCTTGCATTACACATGCTTACCATTCTTTTGATCTGGGTTGCATTAATTACCGGCATAACTCCCGGTATTACCGGTACATCTATATCTGCTATCTTACATTCCTCGTTAAAATCAAAGAATTTTTCATTATCAAAAAAAAGCTGTGATATCAGGGCATCCATACCGGTCTCCACCTTTGTCTTAAGACATTTAAGTTCACTCACTCTGTTGGGAGATTCCGGATGACATTCCGGATAGCAGGCTCCCAGAAAGCAGAAATCATAATCAGGTTTAAGGAATGATACCAGATCAGAGGAATGCCTGAAATCATTCTTTTCTCTGACCCTGTCATTCTTATCGCCACGAAGGGCCAGAACATTCTCTATCCCCTCCGCCTTAAGCACCCTTGCGAATTCCAGAATCTCAGCCTTATCATAGTGAAGGCATGTGAGATGAACCACCGGTTCGATACCATATTTATATTTAATTCTCTTTGCCAGTTCAATCGTCCTGTTGCAATTAGATGAACCGCCTGCTCCGAAGGTCACACTTATAAAATCAGGATTCAGTTCAGAAAGAACATCCAATGTATCATCAATGTTTTCCAGCTGGGAATCCTTCTTCGGAGGAAAGATCTCAAAGGAAAGACTCCTTTTCTTCTTTTTATAAACTTCTGATATCTTCAATATATTACCTCTCTCTGATTATCTTAGCTGCATCAACAAGATTTATAAGGCTTGCCTTGGTCTCTGTCTCTCCTCTGGTTTTAAGTCCACAGTCCGGATTAACCCAGAGCTTACTGTCTTCAATTCTCTCTCTCATTGATTCAAGTGCATTTACTATCTCATCAACAGAAGGAACTCGTGGGCTATGTATATCATATACACCCGGACCAACCTCAGTCTTGAAGTTATTTTCCTTAAGTGAATCAAGAATCTGAAGATCTGATCTGGATGCTTCAAATGTAATAACATCCGCATCCATTGCATCAATTGCAGGGATTATATCTGTAAATTCACTGTAGCACATATGTGTATGTATCTGTGTCTCAGGCTTCACTCCGCTATGTACAAGTCTGAAGGCAGGAATTGCCCAGTCAAGATACTGTGAATACCAGTCAGATTTTCTAAGTGGCAGCTTTTCTCTAAGTGCTGCTTCATCAATCTGAATGATGTCAATTCCATTTGCCTCAAGATCAAGAACCTCATCTCTTATTGCAAGAGCAATCTGAAGTGTACTTTCTTTAATGGTGATATCTTCTCTTGGGAAGGACCAGTTAAGAATGGTTACAGGGCCAGTAAGCATACCCTTAACAGGCTTATCTGTACAGCTCTTTGCAAACTTGGACCAATCTACTGTGATCGGCTGCTTACGTGATACATCACCCCAGATGATAGGTGGCTTAACGCATCTTGTTCCATAGGACTGCACCCATGCTTTTTCAGTGAATACATAACCTGCAAGATTTTCTCCGAAATACTCAACCATATCATTTCTTTCGTACTCACCATGTACGATAACATCAAGTCCGATCTCCTCCTGAAGCTTGATGCACTGGGCAATCTTATTCTTATTAAACTCTGTATATTCTTCCTTTGAAATAAGTCCCTTACGCAGCTTCTGTCTGTTCTGTCTTACATCCTGGGTCTGAGGGAAGGAACCGATAGTTGTTGTTGGGAAAAGAGGTAAGTTAAGCTTCTCCTTCTGTATCTTTTCTCTTTCATGGAACTCAGGAAGTCTTGTATAATCTGATTCCTTTATTCCTGCAACTCTTTCCTTAACTGCCTCATCCACACTGTCTACACGTCCGTGGAAGAGTTTCTGATTATTTGTAAATGTAACCTGGGCAGCTACATTTCCGGACTCAGCAAAATCTGAAAGCTTAGAAAGTTCTTTAAGTTCCTCCAGCTTTTCCTCAGCAAAAGCAAAATGCTTTAAATAATCATCAGAAAGCTTACTCTCACTGGCAAGTGTATATGGAACATGCAGCAGTGAGCAGGAAGTTCCAAGAACTACATTCTTAGTAACAGACTTTATATCCTTTAAAAGATCTATTGTTTTTGCATAGTTGTTCTTCCAGATATTCTTTCCATTTACAAGGCCTGCAAAAAGAACTGTATCTTCCGGGAAGCCGTTAGACTTTACAAGTTCTAAGGTCTTTCTGCCTTCAAGAAAATCAAGTCCTATTCCATCAAAACCTAAGGCCGTAACTTCTGAATATATATCACGGATATCTCCAAAATATGTCTGAAGAAGAACCTTTATACTAACTCTCTTCTTAAGAATTGAGCTGTATATTTCTTTGAAAAGATTTATATCATCCTGAGTCAGATCTTTTACAAGAGATGGCTCATCAAACTGAATCCACTCTGCTCCCTTCTTCTCAAGTTTTTCTATTAATATGGAATAATTTTCAGTCAGAACTCCTGCAAAATCCTTTGCTGACTTAGTGCCTGTATATTTAGCAAGCTTTAACAGTGTAAAAGGACCAACTAATACAGCCTTGGTATCGACACCGTTTTCCTTCGCTTCTTTATATTCATCAACAACTTTATTTCTGTTTAGCTTTATCTCAGTATCATCATCAATCTCAGGAACGATATAATGATAGTTAGTATTAAACCACTTCTTCATTGCCAGAGCTTTTACATTTCCTTTATCTCCCTGATATCCTCTTGCCATTGCAAAATATGTTTCCAGTTCCGAAAGTCCAAGTGCACTATATCTGGCCGGAATAATATTGAAAAGAAATGCTGCATCTAAAACATTATCGTAAAAAGAAAAATCGTTTGACGGTATAAAACTAATCTCTGCCTGCTTTTGTTTAAGAAGTCCTTCCTTTTTGATTTCAGCTGCAACCTGAAGAAGTTCTGCTTCTGAAATCTCTCCCTTAAAAAACTTTTCAGAGGCAAACTTTAATTCTCGGTTCTTTCCTATTCTTGGATAACCTATAACTGATGTTTTCATATGTATCATTCTCCTTGTCTGATTATATTTGCTTATATATTTGTTTAAGTATTTGCTTATATTACTTATATATTTGTTTAAGCACTTTCTTGGTTTAGAAGTATAAAGCCACTTTGTTATAAGGTAAAATATAAAAAATTTTGAGT
>JAILMQ010000173.1 GCA_024692605.1 Eubacterium sp. | reverse complement strand
ACATATTTGTTACAGAGTGATAATATACATTTGTAACAGAAATGTAACAAATAAGAGGGAAATGTAACATTTGTTTACATAACTCAAAAAAAATGTAACATTTAGTTCTATTTCTACTATATATAGTATATATAGAGCAATTGAGAGGGAAAATTATGAATCGTAGAACTGAGCTTAAGCTCGAGAGAATCAAGGTATTTTCTAAAAAATACATATTTACAACAAGATACTTCGTTAGAAATACTTTGGCAGTAATGGCAATAGGTTCTATTGCAGGATCTGCAGTATTAGCTACAAACATCATTAAGGATAACGCAGAGAAGAATGCTGTTTCAATCAATGAAGTTGTTAAGGCTGAGAAGGCCGACAAGGTTGAAAAGGCTGAGACAGAGAAGAATACATATGTTGTTGAACTTCCTGAGGTTGCATTTGTTGATGATGCTTCTATCGAGGAACTGAGCGTTCGTTTTGAAGATGATGACAAGGTTCTTGCTTCATCAAATGATGTAAATGAGCTTACAAAAGCTGACTCAGATATGAGTGGTAAGTACATCGTTGCTACTGAAGGACTTAACCTTAGAGCTGAGGGAACAGAGGAAGGAAATATACTTGATGTTCTTTATACAGGTGATAGTGGTGAAGTTGTTGGTACAGATGGTGACTGGACAATGGTTTCCACAGAATCAGTTGAGGGATATGTTAAGACAGAGTTTATACTTGTTGGCGAAGAGGCTAGTAAGGTAGCTGCAGAGGCTGCAGAAACCGGTAAGTCATATAGAGAAATTATTGGTGTTGATGAGCCTGTTATGGTTGCTGATAATGATACTACAGAAGCTACAGAGCAGCAGACAACAGAGTCTGCAGATGCTACAACAGCTGCTCCGACAGAAGCACCTACTACAGAAGCTCCAACAGAGGCTCCAACAACAGAGGCACCTACTACAGAAGCTCCAACAGAAGCACCTACAGAGGCTCCTGTTCAGGCATCTTCCAGTGACTTATATCTTCTTGCAGCTATAGCATATGGCGAGGCTGGTAACCAGGGATATGATGGACAGCTTGCAGTTGCAAGCGTAGTAATGAACAGACTTCGTAGCGGAAGCTGGGGATCAACAATCTCAAGCGTTATCTATGCTCCGGGTCAGTTTGCTGCAACATCAACAGGTGCTTTCCAGACTGCACTTTCAACAGGTGGTTCTGAGTCATGTCTCAGAGCTGCACAGGATGCATTGAATGGTGCAAACAATGTAGGAAGCTGTATGTCATTCAGACCTACATGGAATATTGATACTTCAACACTTGGAAGTTATATCCAGATTGGAGATCATATATTCTTCTAAATAAGATATTATTCTGCTGAAGCAGATTAATATAGAACTTTTTTACAAAGAAACTTTCATTGAGGAACGAAAATCCCCGGATCAATATGGTCCGGGGATTATTTGCATCTATAGGAATTATTATCAATTAAAAAGTGTAGAAAAAAGTAATAAATATTCGGTAAATATACAAAAAATAAGAAATATTCCCCTAAATAATGAATAATATACATAAATACTTATAAAATATGCATAAAATATGAATATTTCTATAAAAAAGGGGTTGTATTATTCTTTTGGGTGGGGTATTCTAATGAAAGTAAGCTATAGAAAAAAGCCATATAACTGGCAAAAGAAGAGGAAATAATTATGACAAAAGTTTTTATCGACGGAAGTGAAGGCACTACAGGTCTCAGAATTTTTGAGAGATTTGAAAATAGAGATGATATAGAGATATTAAAGATTTCTTCGGAACTTAGAAAGGATCCCACAGAGGTTTCCAAGTTTATAAATGCATCAGATGTTACATTTCTTTGTCTTCCGGATGCAGCGGCAATCGAGGCTGTTTCCTTATGTACAAATGAAAATACAGTTATTATAGACGCTTCAACAGCACACAGGACAAGTCCGGGCTGGGCATATGGTTTACCTGAGCTTTCAAGTGCACATAGAGAGGCCATAAGAACAGGAAAGAGAATTGCTGTTCCCGGCTGCTATGCATCCGGCTTTATAAGTCTTGTGTATCCTCTTGTAAAGGAAGGAATCCTGCCAAAGGATTATCCTGTTTCCTGCTTTGCTGCTTCAGGATATTCAGGTGGTGGTAAGAAGCTTATCGGACAGTATGAGGACGAAGCAAGAGATGAGAAGTACGGTTCAGCCAGAATGTATGGCTGGTCCCAGGCGCATAAGCATCTTCCTGAGATGAAAGCTATTACGGGAATTGAAAGAGAGCCTCTGTTCTGTCCATTTACTACAGATTATTATAGTGGAATGCTGGTACAGCTTCCTTTATATACAGAGCTTCTTTCAAAGAAGGTTACCCCTGCTGAAGTTCAGGAATGCTTTGCAAAGTACTATGAGGGTGAGAAGTTTATCAAGGTACATCCTCTGGGAGCAGAAGCAGATAAGGGAAATGTGCTTTATTCCAATGAGATGTCCGGAAGAGATGATTTATGTATATATGTAACCGGAAATGAAGACAGGATTGTTGTAGCAAGCTCCTTTGATAATCTTGGTAAGGGAGCGTCCGGTGCTGCTATTCAGTGTTTCAATATAGTTACCGGAGTTGACGAGGCAAAAGGACTGAATCTTTAATTACATTTTATAGACTATTATTAAGAGGGGATTGACATATGGTTAAAGTAATTGACGGTGGTATTATGGCGGCAGCAGGCTACAGCGTTGCCAGTGCTCGAGTTGGAATAAAGCCAACGGGGAACAACAGGGATTTAACACTTATCAAAAGTGATGTTCCTGCAGGCGTGGCTGGCACATTTACCAGAAATAAGGTAAAAGCGGCTCCTGTTCTCTGGGATACAGAGGTGGTTGCCCACGGAATTGCAAGTGCGATTGTAATAAATACCGGAATTGCCAATGCAGCTACCGGAGACCAGGGCTATGAAAATAGTAAGATAGAAGCTGAGACAGTGGCAGAGTCACTTAATGTTCCTTCAGATCAGGTGCTGGTTGCATCAACCGGTGTTATAGGACCGCAGCTTCCCATAGATAAGATCACCACGGGAATCAAGTTCCTTTCCGGTGAAATGACGGGAGTTCCATATAAGGGAACCGCAGTGCTGAGAGAATATTTCTCCGGAACAAAGGCCAATGCTTATATGGAAGCAAATGAAGCTGCAAAGGCCATCATGACAACTGATACAGTGCCAAAGGAATTTGCCGTGGAGTTTACACTTGGCGGAAAGACCTGTCATATCGGAGCTATGTGTAAGGGTTCAGGAATGATCCATCCTAATATGGGAACCATGCTTGGCTTCCTGCTTTCTGATGTATCCATTGATACTGCATTTGCCCAGAAGCTTCTTAAATATGTGGTTGAGAGGACATTTAATATGGTTTCGGTGGATGGAGATACATCTACAAACGATACCCTGGTATGGCTCAATAACGGACTGGCAGGAAACAATCTTATTACTGCAGATGGAATGGGAATAAGTCTGGATGACATAGATGAGACCGGAAATATAGATATTAAGACATCTGTTTCCAATAAGAACATATCACCGGACTTTATCGAATTATATAATGCGCTTTACATGGTATGTGAGCATCTGGCTAAGAATATTGCCATGGACGGAGAGGGAGCAACCCGGCTTCTTACTGCAAAGGTTGTGGGAGCACCTGATTACGAGACAGCAAAGATTCTTGCAAAGTCAATAATCACCTCAAACCTTACTAAGGCGGCTATCTATGGAAGAGATGCAAATTGCGGAAGAATCTTCTGTGCAATGGGATATTCCGGGGCGGATTTTGATCCGGCAAAGACAGATATTACTATGGTAAGCGAAAATGGTTCAATAAAGCTTATTGAAAATGGAATGCTTCCGGAATTTGATGAAGAGGAAGCGTTGAAGATTCTTACACCTAAGGAAATTACAGCCATATGTAACATTAATAATGGAAGCTTTGAAGCTGAGGCCTGGGGCTGTGACCTTACCCATGAATATGTTACGATAAATGCGGACTACCGCTCATAAAAAGGGATCAGGAGACGAGGCTGACCCCAAATTGGAGGAAATATGATGAAGAAGAATGATGATATGGAAGAAGTTTTAAAGAAGGCGCAGACACTTATTGAAGCTCTTCCATATATTAAGAAGTTTAATGGAAAGAAGATTGTAGTTAAGTATGGTGGTTCAGCCATGCTGGATGAGAATCTGAAGTTCAATGTTATTCAGGACGTTGCACTGCTGAAGCTGGTAGGATTCAAACCTATTATAGTTCATGGCGGCGGTAAGGAAATAAGCAAGTGGATTGATAAACTTGGCATGGAAACACATTTCCAGAATGGACTCAGAGTTACAGATGAGCCAACTCTTGAGGTTGCGGAAATGGTTCTGAATAACGTAAACAGAAGTCTGGTAGGACTTATGTCCAAGGTTGGACTTAAGGCAGTAGGTATCAGTGGTAAGGATGCAGGACTTCTTAAGGTTCAGAAAAAGTTTTCAGATGGTAAAGATATAGGTTTCGTTGGAGAGGTTGTTGAAACTGACAGCTCGGTTATTGATTCCCTCCTGGATGCGGATTTCATCCCGGTTGTTGCACCTATCGGAATGGGTGTTGAGGATGAACATGATTATAATATCAATGCCGATGACTGTGCATGTGCGGTGGCAACTGCGATTCAGGCTGAAAAGCTTGTATTCCTTACTGATATAGAAGGAGTTTTCACAGATCCAACAGATAAGAAGACACTTATTTCTGAGATGACAATATCTGAGGCACAGACACTTATTGATGAAGGTGTTGTAGGTGGTGGAATGCTTCCTAAGCTTCAGAACTGTATAGATGCCATGAATAACGGAGTTTCTAGAGTCCATATTCTGGACGGAAGACTTGAACATTGTCTCCTTCTTGAGTTCTACACGGATACAGGAATCGGAACTGCAATCCGTAAGGAAGATGAATAGTTTAGGTTTGAGTGATGCCTGACTAAAAACTTGCCTATATTTAGAAGATGGGGTACAATAAATGTGTTTATAATCCTGCAGATATCCTGATTGGAGGATAAATGCAAAGATATAATTTTAAATATGCAGAATATGTATTAAAAGCCGCCGGCTGTCTGTTTCTTTTAGGAATGCTGTTGATATTTGAGACCTCCTGCGGGGAAAACGAGCTGAAGATTGAAACTGTAAAAGAACAGGCAACTTCAACTGACAGCATTACTGAGACTTTTGATTCAGATGGGAATCAGGATAAGACTTCAGATGATATAATATGCGTATATATCTGCGGAGCCGTAATCAATGAAGGCGTATATGAACTTGAGGCTGATTCAAGAATCCGTGATGTACTTGATATGGCAGGCGGTTATTCTGAAACGGCAGCCCACGGATATATTAACCTGGCGGAAAAACTGACAGACGGTGAGAAGATATACGTGCCTACACAGGAGGAACTGGATAGTGGGTACGCTGTACCGCAGATTTCATCCGGAGGTGTGAATCCGGAGGGAGAGACTGCCGGAGAATCAGGCACTACTAATGCCGGTGGAATCGGATCTGTAAACCTCAACAGCGCAGGTGTAGAGGAGCTTACTGCACTTCCCGGAATCGGTGAAGGGAAGGCGAGGGAAATAATCAGATACAGAGAAACCAATGGTTTGTTTAATAGCATTGAAGATATAAAGAATGTAAGCGGAATCGGAGATGCTACATATGAAAAGATTAAAGATTTACTGTCACTATAGTTAAGTTATACATTTTATTTTGCACTTATTATCTGTAAGGAGACAAGATGAAAAAGGTTTTAGTTGTTGATGATGAGAAATTAATCGTGAAGGGACTCAAGTTCTCCCTGGAGCAGGACGACATGGAGGTGGATACAGCCTTTGACGGTGAGGAAGCGGTAGAAAAGGTAAGAGCCAACTCTTATGATATTATGCTTCTTGACATTATGCTCCCCAAGCTTTCGGGACTTGAGGTCTGTCAAATGGTAAGGGAATTCTCGGATGTTCCAATCATTATGCTCACTGCCAAGGGTGAGGACATGGATAAGATCATGGGTCTTGAATATGGAGCTGATGACTATATCACAAAGCCCTTTAACATACTTGAGGTTAAGGCAAGGATCAAGGCTATTCTCAGAAGAAACAGTAAAAATGATGATGTTAAGGCAACACCTTCCAATATAATCGAAAAGAAGGGGCTGAAGATAGAAACAGACTCAAGAAGAGTATTTATCAAAGGTCATGAAGTCAGTCTGACAGCAAAAGAATTTGATCTTGTGATGCTGCTTGTGTCGAATCCCAATAAGGTTTATTCCAGGGATGAGCTTCTTAACGAAATCTGGGGAGCAACCTATCCCGGTGATGCACGAACTGTTGATGTTCATGTAAGAAGACTTCGTGAGAAGATAGAAACACACCCGGCTGATCCGGAGTATATCCATACCAAATGGGGTGTGGGATACTTCTTCCAGGATTAGTGAATAGTGTATGCATAGAAA
>JAILMQ010000160.1 GCA_024692605.1 Eubacterium sp. | reverse complement strand
TCTGTTGTATAAATAGCTTCCACTGAATGCCTGCTCATAAATATAAACGCTGGTCGTCTTTGTTGCACTATCCGGACCGCCGAGCAGGAAGAGCTTCGGAATATCAAACATATTAAGACCACCGATCAAACTCGTTACAAGAGTGAAAAGCAATATTGTTCGAATATTAGGCAGAGTTACACGGAAGAAGGTCTGAACCTTGCTTGCACCGTCAACTTCTGCGGCATCGAAAATATCAGGGCTGATACCTAAAATTCCCGATATAAGAATTAACATTGTATAACCGTACCACATCCAGAACTGGATAAATGCTACGAGACCCTTGGCCCATGGCTTACTAAGCGGGAAGTTAAAAGGCTTACCTACCTCTAAAATTCCGAGCTTCATAAGAATATCATTAACCGGGCTCTTCGGATAATCAAAAAGTGCTTTAAAAAGTATGGCAATAGTTGCTGCTGTTATGATGTTAGGCATATAAAGCAGAACCTTATAGATGCCCTGACCTTTAATATTCCACCTTCTATCTGTAAACCAGGCTGCAAGAAGCAATGCCAGTAATATCTGAGGAACAAAGTTAAGTAACCACATTATTACTGTGTTCTTAAAAGCAACCTGAAAGGAATTGCTAGTCAGAACTGTCCTGAAGTTAGCAAATATATCATCCTTAAGAAAATGTATACCGTTCGGTACAACTCCCTTCAAATCGGTAAAACCGATTACTGCAGTATAAACTATAGGATAAAGCTGAAATATAAGGAAGGCCACAACGAATGGGATGCTGAACAAATATCCGTATTTGTTATATCTGACAACTCCTTTTTTCTTCTTCATATGGAACCTCCGTACATTAATAGGGTTTGAACTACCCATTTCGTGTATTAGCAGATACCTCCGGCAAGCGAAGGTATCTGCCACCAAGCACGCTTGTTACTTAATTACTAATTTGATTAAGCAAATGTATTAGGATTACTCTGCCTCAATACCAAGCTGATCTGAAACGTTTGTCTTGAAATCAGCAATGGCTGTATCCTTGTCCTTCTCACCATGTGCATACTGAGAAGCCTGATCCTGCCAAGCTGTGTTGATTGTCTCATCATACTGAGTCATTGTCTTACCACTTGCATAGCTGTTAGCTGGAATAAATGCCTCGAACATATCCTGTCCGCCGAGGAAATCAAGAGTACCGTCTGAGATACCAAGAACTGTGTTAGAAGCAACAACGTCCTTTGTTCCACCTTCGCCATTAAGTGTTCCGTTTGCCCACTTATACTGAAGGCCATCTTCTGTACAGTTGAGTGTGATCCACTCAATAATCTGTCCAACAGCTTCCTTCTTCTCTGAATCCTTATTTGCCATAAGCCATGTACCACCCCAGAAGAAACCTACTGGAGGCTCACAAACTGCCCAGTCACCATATGTGCCTTCGCCAACCTTCTCACCGCCACAGTTAGGAGCAAGTGTATAGTTGATAAGCCATGCAGGTCCGAAGAAACCGAATACTTTCTTAGCGCCCTCGTCCTTCATATCAGCGAACCAAGCATCTGACCATGCAGATGTGTCGTTTGTATAACCATTCTCAATAAGTGTCTTTGAATAATCCATGTACTGATCAATCTTCGGATCGATGTGAAGCTTTCCATCAACGAGCCATCCCTGATCTGCACTGTGCTTAATAACTGTCCAAAGGTCGCCCATACCTGAAAGCATAGCTACGTCCTTACCCTTAAGTGTCTCAGCAGCTTCAAAGAACTTGTCAAAGTTGCCTGAACCAGCACCGATGATAGCGCCGATTTCCTTCGGATCATCTGTTCCGAATACATCCTTAGCAATTGAACGTCTGTAGATGAAACATCCACCTGTTGACTGATATCCAAGACCAACAAGCTTTCCATCCGGATTTGTTCCGATATCAATTGTATAAGGTGCGATCTCTGCTGCAGCGATTTCTGCATCTACGTCGATACCAAGGTCTGCATAAGGAGCTGCGAATGATGACATATCACCCTGTGTGTACTTAAGTACGAATGCTTCCTCTGCGCAGTAGAAGTCAGGAGCATCTGCTCCGCCTGCTGCAAGTGCCTGATCGAGCGCTGGCTGATAAGCACCATCTGTTGTAGCAATGATAGTAGAATTTACTTCATAACCAAAATCAGGGTTAGCTTCAAGGAATTTGTCAACCATTCCAGGAACTTCGTCTGTGAATGTCCAAAGGTTAATAACACCCTTTGACTCTCCACCACTTGATGCCTCTGTAGCTGCTTCTGTAGCTGCTTCGGTCTCTCCGCCACCTGCTGCTTCTGTAGCTGCCTCTGTAGCTGCCTCTGTCTCTCCGCCGCCTGCTGCAGCTGTAGTAGCTTCTGTTGATCCTCCACAACCTGCAAGTGCGGATACCATCATACATGCACTGAGTGTAACCGCAGCTGCCTTTCTAAATCTTCTCATTTAGACTCCTCCTTCATATAGAAAAATTTCGTTCTTCTCTAACCAAGCATGCTTTATTTGGTTAGGTATTATTATATTCAAATTTCACAACCAATACTTTTCAAATATTGCTCTTGTTTTAACAAATATTGCTTTTTTAACAGAAAACATATGATTTTTGTACTCTTTTATGTATACTTTAACTAAATTATTTCACGGAGGTGTGCTGATGAAGGAACATTTTGACAAAACAAATGATGGAATTGATGTTAGCATTTTTACTATATCCAACAAAAAGGGTATGAAGGCAAGCATCATTGAATACGGAGCAACGGTAACAAGTATCATCGTTCCTGACAGATCCGGTTCTTTAGTGGATGTTGTTCTTGGATATGATACTCTCGCCGAATATGAAAACAATTCATTCTTCTTCGGAGCTATATGCGGAAGAAATGCAAATCGTATTGCAGGTGGAAAGTATACTATTGACGGAGTTACTTATCCCCTTCTTATAAATGATAATGACAACAATCTCCACAGCGGCCCCAAGGGATTCAACAAGATTGTGTGGAAGGGCGAAGAAGTTGACGAAAGTACTGTAAAGTTTTCATATATAAGCCCGGATATGGAAAACGGCTTTCCGGGACAGATGGAAACTGTTATTACATATCATATAACAGAGGACAACCGCTTCGAGATGAAGTTTGAGGCAGAAACCGATAAACCGACTATATGCAATCTTGCAAGCCATACATATGACAATCTTGACGGACATGACGCCGGAAGCATTGAACATCTTCTGCTCAAGCTTTATTCATCAAAGATTACCCCTGTCAGTGATTTTCAGGCTATTCCTACAGGAGAAGAAATGGATGTTACCGGAACTGCGTTTGATTTCAGAACTCCGAAGCTTATAGGAAAGGATATCGATGCCGATGATGAACAGCTTGCTTTTGTAGGTGGCTATGATCATAATTTTGTTATGGACGGTACTCCGGGAGAGCTCAGACCATTTGCCACCTTTTCATCA
>JAILMQ010000157.1 GCA_024692605.1 Eubacterium sp. | reverse complement strand
AATGTTCCGCTATCTCTATACGTTTAGAACTGCTTGTGTTGTAACTGCCTTCACACTGAAGCATCGTAGTCTTTAAACCTACCAGTATCTGACCCAATATGGAGATACCCATAATTATTAACGCTGTCCAGACATTTTTCATTGTCATATTATTTTCAAGTATTCCCTGTAATACCACACCGATTGCAGGAATACGAAGCATGGAAAACATCGCTTTAAGTATTCCTAAAGCTAACGCAAGATAAAGCTTATTTCGGTTCTCCTTATCACAGAAATCAAAATATTTTTTTAAGGTCTTAAACATTATGCTACCTCCGAATCTTTTGCTGAAATATGAGCTTCCCACATATCGCGGTAAAGTCCTGAATCACGTAGCAACTCCTCCTGTCTGCCAGCTATTTCCACTCTTCCATCGTTAATTACGATAATCTGATCTGCCGATGTAATAGTCGAAAGCCTGTGTGCAATCACAATAAGTGTTTTCCCTTTGATCAGCTTAGCAACTGAGGCTTGTACCAATGCTTCATTTTCCGGATCTGTATATGCAGTTGCTTCATCTAGTATCACTACCGGTGCATTTTTAAGCATAGCTCTCGCTATACTGATTCTCTGTCTTTCACCTCCAGAAAGATGTCCTCCAGCACCACCGGCTATAGTCTGATATCCATTTTCCAGTTTCATAATGAAATCATGACATCCACATGCCTTAGCTGCTCTGATCACATCTTCGTCAGTTGCACCCGGACGCCCCATACGAATATTTTCCATTACGGTTTCATCAAACAGATAATTATCCTGTGATACGTAAGCTATATTTTTGTTATATTCTGCAAGAGGGATATTCTTAATATCCACCCCTCCATAAGTAATACTTCCTTCATCTACATCCCAGAAAGAAGCAATCAGTTTTGCAATAGTAGACTTTCCAGAACCAGATGGACCAACTAACGCATTTACACTGCCTTCTTCGATCTTTAGACTAATTCCGTGAAGGACTTCCTTTTCATCATATCCGAAATGAACATTCCGAAATTCAATGGTACTTCCCTGCGGTACCTGCTTCATTACTTCAGGTCTCTTCATTTCACGCTTTTCGAGGATTGCCGTTGCTTCTGCTATAATGGACCCCATCTTTCCCATATTATCTACATGTCCGGCAAGCACCATAAATGGTGATACCAGGCCAAGAGATAATATGATAATCAGGAGTGCAGAAGCCCCATCAATACGTCCTGTCATATAAAACCAGGCTGTAAATGGAAGAAGTGACAGTAGCTGTGCTGGCAAAAAGGTCATAGCAAGATTCTGCCATAGATTGCATCTTCTCATCCATTCCACGAAACAATCTGCACCTTCCCTGGCTGCGACACGAAACTTCTCATACGAGGTTTTCGTCTTTCCAAATGCTTTTATAACTTCGATACCATTAATGTATTCCACAGCTACATCATTTAATGCCTTCGTTTTTACAATCGTGTTATTAAAGCTTTCTGTAGCTCCCACCATCATAAGACAGTAAAATATTATTCCTACCGGAATACTTAAAAGGGATAGAAGTGACAGACGCCAATCAATCTTAAGCATAATGACAAATATTCCTACAGGTACTACTGCATTTGATATAACCTCTGGAACTATATGTGCTAGTGTAGTTTCTATAGAGTCTACTCGTTCAACGATAATATTCTTGTAAGAACCTGATGCATCCTCCAGCACATCTCCCAGTGGCATAAGACTAAGTTTTTTGGTCAGTCTCCTACGTATCTCTGCCAACACTCCGAATGTCGCCTTATGGGATAAGGTTGTAGAAAATGTATGAAAGAGTTTACTTATCACCCAGCATACAGAAATTATTGCGCACTCTGTTAGATAAAAGCTGAGATTTCTTTCACCGTCTATCATCGCCCTCACTATTTTTGCAACAAACCAGTAAGGCACAAAGCCAGCCAGCACGCTAATTATCGCCATGATAACGCTGAAAAAGTATGCTCGCTTATTCATTCCAGCAAATTCCAGAATCCAACTTAGAGTTCCTCGCTTCTTTTTTTGTTGATTCATTTCTTCCTCCTTATATTTTTTATTAGATATATATTACATTTATTAGAGATGTTTAACCTATATGTAAAATAATACGTAAGCGCCCATGCGAAATAAACAGGCGCTTACGTCCACTTACCTATTTACCTAAAAACAGTTTTTCCCATCCCGCTATATTATAAGCATCCAGATTTCGTGCATAATTAAGTGCTTCTTTCTTAGTAAAATCATGTTCGACTATCAGAAAGATTGCATGAACATTCATCGTCACAAAAAGGTGCAGCTCCTTTGCTGAAAGCTTTTTCACCTTTATCCCATTTTTCTTAAGTTCATTCATATACTGAAGAGTTGATTTTTCCGAAAGAGTTGCCAGCTCATGCTGATAATTCTCAAATCTTGTTCCTTGAGATCTGCATACCAGAAGTTTAAACGCCTGATAATGATCATAGATATACTTAATCACCCAGAGAGAATCATCACTTTCTTCCCAGGATTTTTCTGTGAAGGTTTCATCTATTTCACGTATATCCTCCTCAGCAATCTCTAAAAATCTTTGTTTCAATCCTTCATATGCCGGTTCAACCAATGCAGCAAAC
>JAILMQ010000062.1 GCA_024692605.1 Eubacterium sp. | reverse complement strand
AATAGGCACTCCATTTAACTCTTTTTCGTTCGGATTTGCTGCGACATAGTCCAAAACAGAAAAATCGGTTGCGAAAACTTCGTTTCGCAACCGGCTTTGTCTACAGTCTGAAAGATGAGGCTTTCGCCTCATCTTTTTTATAGGTTTTCTCTTGCAGCTGCAAGCATTAGCTTGATTCTGTTAATCTGGTTTACTTCGGATGCTCCCGGGTCGAAGTCGATTGGAGTTATGTTTGCATCCGGATAAACTATTCTAAGCTTCTTTATAACACCTTTTCCTATTATGTGGTTAGGAAGACAGGCAAATGGCTGACAGCATACAATATTAGGTGCGCCTTCTTTTATAAGCTCAATCATTTCGCCTGTAAGGAACCAGCCTTCACCGGTTTCGTTACCGATTGAAACAATAGGTCTTGCATAGCTTGCTATTGTAGCGATTGGAGTTGGTGGCTCAAAACGCTTACTATCGGCAAGAGCCTTTGACATAGGACGTCTAAGCTGTTCAAGCAGCTTGATAAGCATATTGCTGATCTTAGCTGATTTCTTAGTCTTACCAAGGAATTCATATTTATAATTACTGTTATATGCTGAGTAGAAGAGGAAGTCCAGAAGATCCGGCATAACAGCTTCTGCGCCTTCGGACTCCAGCAGATCTACAAGGTGGTTATTGGCAGATGGAAGGAATTTAACCAGAATCTCACCTACAATTCCAACCCTTGGTTTTTTAACAGATTCATCAAGAGGTATAGCATCAAATTCACGTACGATATCTCTTACGATTCTCTTGAAATTATGAGAACCTCTCTGAATATCTCTGATACATATTCTTTCCCATTTCTTATGGAGTTTATTTACCGAACCCGGAACTTTTTCGTAAGGTCTTGTTCTGTAAACAACACGCATAAACAGATCTCCGTACATTACTGCATGCATACATGCTTTAAGTCCCTTGAGGTTTATCTTGAGACCGGAATTCTTTTCAAGTCCCTGAGCACTGATGGATACAACAGGTATCTGACCATATCCTGACTTTTCCAGAGCACGTCTGATAAAACCAATATAGTTTGTAGCTCGGCATCCACCACCTGTCTGGGTGATGGCAACAGCAAGCTTATTCACATCGTATTTACCTGACTCAATAGCTTCCATAAGCTGTCCTACAACTATGATTGAAGGATAGCAGGCATCATTATTAACAAAACGCAGTCCTTCGTCTACAGTTGATTTAGTTGCATCAGGGAGCATAACAAAGTTAACATGGAAATGTCTCATGGCAGCCTGAAGCATTTTAAAATGTATTGGAGACATCTGAGGACAAAGAACTGTATAATCACTTCTCATATCCTTTGTAAACTCAACTCTGTTAAGAGCAGTAGAGCAATCAACAGGTTTATAATGCTTCTTCTCACGAACTTTCATAGCAGAAAGCAGTGATCTGATTCTTATTCGTGCCGCTCCAAGGTTGGAAACCTCATCTATCTTAAGTACAGTGTATATTTTGTTGGAATTAGATAATATATCCTTTACGCAGTCCGTTGTAACCGCATCAAGTCCGCATCCAAAGGAGAATAGCTGAACCAGTTCAAGATTGGTCTTAGTCTTTACATAGTTTGCAGCTTTATAAAGTCGTGAATGGTACATCCACTGATCAGAAACAATTAAAGGCCTGTCTACATCGCTGAGGTGGGATATGGAATCCTCTGAAAGAACTGCAACACCATAGGAATTAATTAATTCCGGAATTCCATGGTTAATCTCGGGATCAACATGGTATGGACGACCGGCAAGTACGATACCAACCTTGTTGTTTTCTTCAAGGAATTTAAGAGTTTCTTCACCCTTTTTACGAACATCTTGCTTAACCTTATCAGCTTCTTCATAGGCCTTATCTATAGCATTACTGATTTCTTCACGGGTGATATCCGTATATTTTGTAAATTCCCTGAACATTCTGTCCTTTAATGCGACTTTATTATCCAGAGCCAGGAAAGGTCTGATATAAGTCACGTGATTTGTTTCAAGTTCTTCCATATTATTCTTAATATTTTCAGAATATGATGTAACGATAGGACAGTTATAGTGGTTATTGGCATCAGGTGTTTCGTTCATCTCATAAGGAATACATGGATAGAAGATAGTCTTAAGTCCATTTTTAACAAGCCACATAACGTGTCCATGACTTATCTTTGCAGGATAACACTCTGTATCACTAGGAATTGATTCAATACCCATCTGATATATATTCTTATCTGATTTAGGGGAAAGTATTACTCTGTACTTAAGTTCAGTTAAAAATGTAAACCAGAACGGATAGTTTTCATACATGTTAAGAACACGTGGAACACCAATCTCTCCACGACTTGCCTCTTCTTTAGAAAGTGGCTCATATCCGAATATTCTGTTGAACTTATATTCATATAGATTAGGCATGTTTTCAGAATTCTTCTTAAGACCTAATCCCTTTTCGCATCTGTTTCCGGTGATAAACCTTCTGTTACCGGTGAATTTATTGATAGTAAGCAGACAGTTGTTTGTACATCCGCCACATCTTGCCATCTGTGTCTCGTATTTCAGCGCATTTACATCCTCAGATGGAAGAGTAGTTGAAACATAACCATCTTCGTAATTATCTCTTGCAATAAGCGCAGCTCCAAAGGCACCCATGATACCTGCGATATCAGGTCTTATTGCCTTTGCACCTGATACGATCTCAAAGGCTCTCAGTACTGCATCATTATAGAAGGTACCACCCTGAACAACTATCTGTTTACCAAGTTGTTTAGGATCTGTAAGCTTAATAACCTTAAGAAGTGCATTTTTAATAACGGAATAAGCAAGACCTGCAGAGATATCTTCCACAGAAGCTCCTTCCTTCTGGGCCTGCTTAACCTTGGAATTCATAAATACAGTACATCTTGAACCAAGATCTATAGGACTCTTGGCGAAAAGAGCAATCTTTGCAAAGTCCTGAACCTTGTAATCAAGAGAGTTGGCAAAGGTTTCTATAAAGGAACCACATCCCGAGGAACAGGATTCGTTAAGCATTACATTATCAACCACACCATCTTTAATCTTGATACATTTCATATCCTGACCACCGATATCCAGGATTGTATCAACCTTAGGATTAAAGAAGGCAGCAGCTGTATAGTGAGCGATGGTTTCAACCTCGCCATAGTCAAGATTAAATGCTGATTTCAGAAGAGCTTCACCATAACCGGTAGAGCAGCTTCCGGCAATCTTTGCCTTTGGAGGAAGCAGTTTATATATTTCCTTCATGGCCTTTATAGTTGTATTAACGGGACTTCCGTTATTGTTACTGTAGAAATCATAAAGCAGTTCGCCGTCTTCGCTGATAAGCGCAAGCTTAGTTGTAGTGGAACCGGCGTCAATACCAAGGAATACATTTCCCTCATAATCTGCAAGGGCAGCACGTTTAATCTTGTAATTAGACATTCGGTCATTAAACTCTTTATAGTCATCCTCAGAATCGAAGAGAGGATCAAGACGATTTACCTCAATCTCAATCTTAAGATCCGGTGTAAGCTTGTCAGCCAGAGTCTGTAATCTGATGGTATCAGAATCATCAGCATGAAGTGCGGCACCGGATGCTGCAAAAAGATGAGAATTATCCGGAACGATTGCATGTTCATCATCAAGATTAAGAGTATCTATAAATCTTTCTCTAAGCTGATCCAGGAAATGTAATGGACCACCAAGAAATGCAACATAGCCTCTGATTGGTTTACCACAGGCAAGACCTGATATGGTCTGGTTTACAACTGCCTGGAATATGGATGCTGAAAGATCAGGCTTGGTAGCGCCTTCGTTGATAAGTGGCTGTATATCGGTTTTGGCAAAAACTCCACATCTTGCAGCGATAGGATGTATGGTA
>JAILMQ010000037.1 GCA_024692605.1 Eubacterium sp. | reverse complement strand
TAACAAAATGATGTATATACAAAGACCGGTGGAATGATGGGGATGTCCCACCAGACCACCGGCCGGAATGTGAAAAAAAGTATTTAAGAAGTCTTTTTAATAAATATGAGGGTTTATATATTAATTTTAACCTTACTATTTTGTTGCATTCTTCTTTGCTGCTACAATATCGAATACTACTGCTGCAAGAAGAACGATACCTTTAACTATCTTCTGCCAGTTGGCATCTACACCTGTAAGTGACATTCCAAGGTTGATAACACCGATAAGAGTTGCACCGATAACCATACCGATTATCTTACCTGATCCACCATAGGCTGAAACTCCACCTACAACGCAGGCTGCGATAGCATCCATCTCGTAGTTTGTTCCTGCAGTTGAGTTAGCTGCCTGGAATCTTGCTGCTACGATAAATGTAGTGATTGCTGTAAGTACTGCCATATTGAGATATGCCAGGAACATGATCATCTTAGTGTTAACACCTGAAAGTCTTGTTGTTTCTGCGTTTCCACCGATTGTGTAGAAATAACGTCCAACTACTGTTTTAGATGTTATAAAGCTGTAGATCAGAACGATTGCAACTACCCATACAAGTACTGTAGGAATTCCACCTGCAAGAGCAAGCTTGTAAGCGAAAAGCATTATAGCTGCCACTGCAATTGCAGTCTTTATGATAACTGATATTAATGACTCAGCTTCGTAACCTTTTTTAATCTTTCTTGCTCTGGACAGGAAATTAACCGCTACTACTATCACGCAAGATACAATTCCTGCCACAATACATACAATATTCAGCTGACCGGCTGGTGTTGAAAACAGTTTTCCTGAGAAGATATTAAGGAATGTTTTCTCTGCTGCAAAGGATATAGAACCGGTTGTACTGTTGGCTGAAAGGAGTGCTGTTCCCCAGCCTCTGAATGCAAGATAACCTGCAAGTGTTGCAATCCATGGTGGGATATTTACATATGCAATAAGGAAACCAAGTACACAACCATATATAACACCTATAAGAAGCATTACTCCGATCGATACTCCTGCGCCCATCTGCTTAGTAGTCATTACAATTCCACCGATTGCTCCCAGGAAGCATACAAAGGAACCACATGAAAGGTCGATGTTACCACCTGTAAGCATGCACATCAGCATACCTGTTGCAAGAACGAATACGTATGCATTCTGAGTTATAAGTGCATTAAAGTTCATTGGATCAAACATTCCACCGCTTGTCATGATAACGAAGAAAATATATACCAGGACAAGGACGATAAGCATCGCATTTTTCTTAAGTATATCAACATATTTTTTAGCCATGATTCATCCTCCTCCCTTACTTTTTCTTTCTGTTTGACATGATGTCAAAGATGATAGCTACAAGAACAACCAAACCTTTAACTACCTTCTGATAGTTAGCTTCGATACCCATGATACTCATACCCATGTTGATAACACCCATAAGAAGAGCACCTATAACGATACCGAATACATTTCCTTCACCACCATATGCACTTGCTCTACCGATGAAGCAGGCTGCAATAGCATCCATCTCATAACCCATACCAAATGTAGGCTGAGCCTGGGTTGCTCTGGCGATTGTAAGGATTCCTGCAAGTCCGGACATAAGTCCCATGTTGATATAAGCAAACAGATAAACCTTTCTGGAATCAACACCTGAAAGTCTGGTAGCTTTTTCATTACCACCGACTGAGTATAAGTAACGTCCCATTCTTGTGTTACCTGTGATATAAGCATATGCAAGAAGTACAAGACCTATCCATATAAGTGAAGTAGGTATTCCTTTATACTTAGCAAGCTTAAAGAAGAACCAGATCACTGCTGCTGAAACCGCAACTATCTTTGCAATATCTGCATAGAGAGGACCAACCTCATATCCCTTTGATTTTGCTGCCACACGGTTCTTAATGATGAGAGCTAAATAAGCTGCAGCAAGGATGATTCCAACAAGGAGACAGGTTATATTGATACCCTTTCCATGGAATACGTCAGGGATGTAGCAATCAGCTCCACCACCAAATACATTGAGAAATGTAGTGTTTCGGATACCTACTGTGAAGCCCTGAAGAACTACATTTGAAAGTCCTCTGAAGGCATACATTCCTGCCAGGGTTGCGATAAATGGCGGAACCTTTATATAGGCAATCCAGAAGCCCTGCCATAAACCTACAAGAAGTCCGCCTACCAGCATAACAGCTACTGCTACCCATACATTTATGTTTTTATCCATAAGCACTGCGCCTATACCACCAACAAAGCAGACAACGGAACCGCAGGCAAGATCGATATTACCACCGGTAAGGATACAAAGCAGCATACCTGCTGCAAGCACGAACACATAAGCGTTCTGGCTGATCAGATTGTTGACATTCTGAGGAAGAAGAATACTTCCATGGGTCAGTATCTGGAACAGTATCATAACCGCAATAAGAGCGATGACCATTGTATATTTCTTTAAAGCGTCTTTTACATTCAGTTCCACTACTGATCACCCCCTTTTGAAGATTGTAAGATACAGGCCATAATATTTTCCTGTGTCGCTTCAGATGAAGGCATTTCACCAACGATCTTTCCTTCATTCATGATATAGATCCTGTCGCTCATTCCTATTACCTCAGGAAGCTCTGAAGAAATCATGACTACCGACTTTCCGGCTGCAACAAGATCATTTATGATACAGTAAATCTCGTACTTTGCGCCTACATCAATACCTCTGGTAGGCTCGTCGAGAATAAGAATATCCGGATCTGTGAACATCCATTTTGCCAGCAGAACCTTCTGCTGATTACCTCCGGAAAGGTTACCTACGTTCTGCTCAACTGAAGGTGTTTTCGTCTTCAGCTTGTCCTTATACTCTACTGCAACTGCATATTCCTTATCTGAATCAATAACACCCTTTGAGCTGATACCCTTCATATTGGCAAGGGATGTATTTACTCTGATAGGATTTGAAAGAACAAGTCCATTACCCTTTCTATCTTCAGTTACGTAAGCAATCTTTGCATCGATAGCCTGTCTCGGTGTCTTTAATACCATGTTCTTTCCTTTAACAGAAAGTGTACCCTGTATATCCGCACCATAGGATCTTCCGAATATACTCATGGCAAGCTCTGTTCTTCCTGCTCCCATGAGACCATAGATACCGACAACCTCACCCTTCTTAACATTAAAGTTAACGTTGTCTACAACCTTTCGACCGGAGTAAAGTGGATGATAAACTGTCCAGTCCTTTACTTCCATATTTACATCTCCGATTTCAACACCGGATCTCTTAGGGAAACGATCTGTGATCTCACGACCAACCATTCCCTTTATGATTCTGTCTTCATCAATCTGCATTGAATGACAGTCCAGAGTTTCTACTGTGGAGCCATCACGAACAACAGTGATCTTATCGGCTACGTAAACAACCTCATTCAGCTTATGGGTAATGATGATCATAGTCATACCCTGCTTCTTGAACTCCAGCATAAGATCCAGAAGTGCTCTTGAATCTGTTTCATTAAGAGATGATGTAGGCTCATCAAGAATAAGAAGCTTTGCATTCTTTGCCAGAGCCTTTGCAATCTCAACAAGCTGCTGTTTACCGGTTCCGATATCTTTTATAAGAACACGGGAGGATTCTGAAAGTCCTACCATTTTAAGGTACTTGTCAGCCTCTCCGTAAGTTTCATTCCAATTGATTGCATTTTTCTTGCCTCGCTCATTTCCAAGGAACATATTCTCTCCTATGGACATCTGCGGAACAAGCGCCAGTTCCTGGTGTATAATAACGATTCCCTTGCTTTCAGAATCTCTGATAGTCTGAAACTGACAAACCTCCCCATTGTAGACAATATCGCCTTCATAGCTTCCAAACGGATATATTCCTGAAAGAACATTCATAAGTGTACTTTTTCCGGCACCGTTCTCACCTACCAGGGCGTGGATTTCTCCCTCTTCTACCTGGAAGTTGACATTATCAAGGGCTTTTACACCCGGGAAGGTTTTGGTGATATTCTTCATTTCAAGCAATATCTTAGCCAAAATTATCCCTCCATTCCTTAAATAGATTTTTTACATTACTGACTTACTAAATTACTGATTTTACTGAATTATTATCTGATTTACTGATTAAAACTAATTTTGATTTACTGATTAATATGATATTTATGATTTACTGATCTGATTTTTTTAGATTTACTGATTTGTATTTTTCCTTTATTTAAGGATAGACGGGAAATCTTCCCGCCTATCCTAGGAATAAAAGTGCTATTAGTACTGGGATTATTTAAGCTGATCCTCTGTGTAATATCCAGAGTCGATAAGGATTTCCTTATAGTTGTTTGCGTCTGCGAATACAGGCTCGCAAAGGTATGAAGGAACTGTTATAACGTTGTTGTTATATGTATCTGTATCGTTAACATCAACTGTCTCACCGTTAAGAATCTGACCAACCATCTTAACAACCTGGCTTGCAAGTGTACGTGTATCCTTGAATACTGACATTGACTGCTTTCCAGCGATCATGTTCTTTGTATTCTCGATATCACAGTCCTGACCAGTGATGATTGGATAGTTACCATTGTAGTTAGCTGCAAGTGCATTCTCTACGCCAAGTGCTGTTGAGTCGTTTGAGCAAAGCCATACGTCGATGTTTGTTCCATCTGCATAGTTAGATGAAAGGATGTTCTCTGCTCTTGACTGAGCTGTCTCTGTAGCCCATGCAGGTGTTGCAACTTCGTCAAATGTCTTCTGTCCTGAAACTACATTGAGCTTTCCTGACTCGATGTAAGGCTTAAGAACATCATAAGCACCGTTGAAGAAGAAACCAGCATTGTTGTCACCAGGGTCACCGGCTGTGAACTCGATGTTGAAAGGACCTTCAGCATTGTCGAGATCAAGTGTATCTTTTACATATGTACCCTGAACTGTACCTACCATGTAGTTATCAAATGTTGCATAGTAGGAAACTGCATCTGAATCCATAAGCAGACGGTCATAAGCGATAACCGGAATGTTGGATTCCTTAGCCATATCAAGTGCCTCACCAAGTGATGAACCTTCGATAGCTGCGATAACGAGAACGTCGCATCCACCTGAGATCATGTTCTCTACCTGTGAAAGCTGTGTCTGAACATCGTTTGAAGCATACTGAAGATCAACTTCATATCCTGCTGCTTCGAACTCTTTCTTCATGTTGTCTCCATCCTGATTCCATCTCTGGAGATCCTTAGTAGGCATTGAAACGCCGACTTTCTTGTCGCCTGAATCAGCTGTATCAGCTGAATCTGATGAAGCTGCTGCCTCTGTAGTTTCTGTCTGATCTGAAGAAGATGTTGATCCACTTCCACAACCTGTGAGCATACTTGCTGCCAATGCTGTACCAAGCATAAGCGCAACTAATTTTCTTTTAAACATACTTAAAAACCTCCTATTTTCTTTTTATTATGTTTAATATTAGTTACAAAACCTTGTCGAAATTCAAATCCCTTTCTCCTTTCGACAAATTGAGTATAGCACCTTGAAAATAGCAATTGGTTGCAACTATCTTTCAATTTTTGACATTTATCAAAAAAATGTGAACATTATTTCCTAAAAAAATAGCACGATATTGTCATTAGTTATACTTTTATGACAATATCGTGCTATTTATATTACTATTAACTATTTTAATTACTATTTATATTACTATTCACAGTTTACTTAGAATATACTATTCATTCTCATAGAGATATACTTCATCATGGGTATGGAATCCGGAAGCTATAATAGTATCATCTATATTATCCTTATTTACTGCAACCGGGTCTATATAGAAGTAAGGAACATCAAAGGTTCCATCATATATAGTGTCCTTAACATTTTCAAGCGGCTCACTTATTTCCTGTTTCTTATTGTTACCCAGTATTATTGCAAACTCGGCAGCATTCTGGGCAAGTTTCTCAACAGGCTTATAAACTGTCATGACCTGAGTACCTTCAACTACTCTCTGACAGGCCTCCAGATCAGCATCCTGTCCCACGGTCTTTATCTTTCCCGCGAGCCTTCGCTCAGACAGGGTTCTGAATACTGTAGTGGCTATATCATCATTTCCACACATTATGGCATCCACATCATCCAGTTCTTCAATATGATTTCCAAGATATTCCGCTGCCTGCTCTGAACGCCATCCCGGAGCGTGGTAACAGTCTTTAATGGTGACGGAATTATCTTCCATTACTTTTCTAAAGCCCTTTTCTACCCAGGCAACATTGCTGTCCTCAGTAGGTCCCGACAGCATAAGTACATTATTATTCTCAAGACCTGAATTCACCAGTGCCTGTCCCATGAGGGTTCCAACTCTTTCATTATTAAAGGAGATATAAAGATCAACATTGGAATTATTTATAAGTCTGTCATAGGCTATTACTGGAATTCCTGCATTCTTCGCTTCGTTCATTACATCCCCCAGCCCGTCAGAATCTATGCATACGATTACAAGAACATCCGCTCCCTTCTCTATCAGATATCTGATCTGGGATTTCTGTGTTTCTATATCTCCGTTAGCGTTCTGAACATTTACCTCTGCTTCCGGATCCTGTTCTTTTACTGAGGATACAAAAACATCACAGTCTCTCTGCCATCTTTCAATAAGAAATGAATCGAAACAAAGCCCTATCAAAAGATTATCTGATGGCTTCTCCTCCTGCTGAACCGTCTGCTTCTGTTCCTTTCCACAGGAAGTGAGAAGCATGCAAATGCATAAAAGCAAAGAAAGGATTGATATTATTTTTTTATTTCTATTAAAACAGTACATTTTCTTCATCCCCTATGCCTTATACTCCGTAGGTGTAACTCCTACATTTTTCTTAAAAATCCTGCTGAAATAATTAGGATTAGAATAACCTACCTGAACACATATCTCCTTCATACTGAGATTAGTATTATCCAGAAGTTCCTTAGCCTTGTCTATTCTGATGTTGGTAAGATATTCTATAAAATTATCTCCGGTAGCCTCTTTAAACAGCTTACTGAAATAATATGGACTGATGTCCACCTCCCGGGACACATCATCAAGAGATATATCCTTTCGATAGTTATTCATTATATATTCCTTTGCCCGGTCAATTATTCCGTTGGAACGATTTTCCTTACGGCATTTAACATCATGACAGGCCTCTGCCAGCTTACTTGTAAACCATTTGCGAAGGTCCTCGTAGTTATTAACACCATTTATAAACTTAAGATAATCCTCACGGGATCTGAAACGATAGGTTTCACCGCTTATTCCGTAGGCAATGCTTTCTGCACGAAGAACAAATTCAAGGGTCTTCAGCTTGATATCATCCGTGTAATTATCATAATCATCCACCATCCAGTCGAAGAAATGATTAGCCGCGCTTATGGTAGTTACTTCCTCTCCCTTTCTTACACCCTCAAAGATTGCCCGCTCCGAATCAACGGGATAATTATCTTCATACTCACAGCCCACAGCCAGATCTCCGGAATGGGCCACAGGACCGGAGCCCAGGGAGATACATTCCAAAGCTTCATTATATGAAATCATTTGTTCCGACAGCGGTCTCACAGTTCCGATACCTGCTCTGAAAACAGCATCCATCTGACTGTCCAGACGGCGAACCATATTTCTGGTAAGATCTATGATTTCCAGTCTTTCATTGTAATTCAGTTCGTTTCTTTCATCCTTTTCACCATAAGAAGTATCACCGGATTTCTTCTTATAAGGAACAAAGATTGCTATTCTGTTGGCCATTATAGAACCAACCATACCACTTATATAACTCTTTACTATATCCCGCAGATCTCTGGACATGGTCTGAAGTCTTACGGAAGCACCTACCACATTGGACAGATTGCCGTCCTCCTGAACATCACCAAACTCAAGGGCTATCATATATCCATAGTTAGTATCTATATCCAGAAGATTCTTGTAGTTTTCAATATTTTCTCCACTGTAATCCTGAAAAAGAAGATTATAAACAAATCCGTTTTCAAGAATTGGCGTAACAGCTTCCATCTTCTCAAGAACAGCCAGTTCCCGGGTTCTCTTCTCCCTTTCACTGTCTACCTTCATCATGGCCTTACGGATGGTTTCAATAAATACATTCTTGTCCACAGGTTTATTAAGATATTCCATAACCTCAAGACTAAGTGCATCCTTTGCATAACCAAACTTATCATATGCCGAAATGATAATAAAAATAATTCCCGGATTTCTCTTTCTGATTTCCTTTATAGCATCGATTCCATTAATTCCCGGCATTCTTATATCCATAAGTGCAATATCCGGGCGAAATCTTTCAGCAAGCTCTATTACACTTCTTCCGGTTTTTGCGGATTCTATTATGCAATTATTTTCAAATTCTTCTCTGATCATATAGGTGAAGGACTCTATTGCGATTCCTTCATCATCTGCTATCATAATACGATACATTATTCTTCCTCTTTCGCGGTTTCTAAAGTCTGATTATAAGCTTCATCCGGTAATGGTATAGTTATCACAACCTCGGTGCCCTGGTTTCGACCGGCGCTTATTATCTCAAAATCATTTTTATCATTATAGTAAAGTCTCAGTCTCTCCATAACATTTCTGAGACCTACCCCATTACCCTTCTTTTCTTCTATGTCGGTTGAATCCGTAATCTTCTTTTTATCGGAATTAATGTAGGTACCTTTTAGAATACTCTCAATAACCTCCGGCTCCATACCCACACCATTATCAGAAATACTTATACATACATTATCATCAACTCTATTGACATTTAATTCTATTCTGCCTTCCCATTCAATGTTTCGAATTCCGTAATTAACCGAATTCTCAACTATTGGCTGGATGATCATACTTGGCAGTATAACATTTAAAAGATTTTCATCCTCAATGTTCTTAGTAAAATGTATATCTCCGGAAAATCTTACATTCAGTATATATATGTAGATATCAACCAGTTCTATCTCCTGACTGAGAGATACCTCATCATTCTGGGATATGTTATATCTGAAAAATGTTGCTACATTCTGAATATATTCATGGGTTTTGTCAGCATGCTCCATCATAGCCAGCTGACTTCCTGCATTCATTGTATTAAAAAGGAAATGTGGATTGATCTGTGCCTGAAGGATCTTCAGCCTGGCATCCTTAAGATTAGCCTCCATCATAAGCTCCTTTTCCTTAAGAAGCTGCTCCTTTTCCATGCCCTCACGAAGCCTGTCCAGATAGTCAGGAATACTGCTCACCATCTGGTTAAAGGCCACAGTAACAGAACCTACCTCATCACGGCTGTAGAACTTAACCTGTCCTACCTCATCCAGTTTACCTTCCGAAACCTTATCAGCAGCCTTAGATAGTTCATGAAGAGGTCGGGTTATATTTCCCGTAACCAAAACAACAAGAATTATATCAAATATGGCCATTATAACAAGCATACCCATACTGAAGATTTCAAGGAAAGCAAGAGATGATGAAAGATAGGAATAACTCTCTGTATTCCCCCTGAACCGGTAGCTGTTAAGACTGGATATATAGGAATGTATATATCCGTATATTTTTTCGGAATCCTCATAATTCTCTTTATATTTTTCTACATTTCGTCCACGTTTTGCTTCTACTATCCCCGCCAGAAGGCCAAGATAATCCTGAGACATAAAGTAGATATTTCGTTCCATCATCTTAAGCTTATTATCTGTTACTCTCATCTCAAGAACAGACAGCTGGCTCAGATACGACTGACGATAATTATAATAATCTGTAAGAGAATCTGTGCTCTTAGTATTCAGATAGGCAGTAACACTTGACTGAAGACCGTCCAGGGAATCCTCCAGCTCATTAAGACGGATATTCTCAGCATATATCCTGTCCATCTGCCTTGTAATACGGTTAATATTTACATACATGAAAATATTAACTGTCAGGATCAGCAGCATGGTGCCGACAATAACCATTGAAAGCTTTGTAAAAAGGTGGCGGTTATTAAACCAGCGATAGATTTTCCTAATCATCCGTCTCACCTCCTTCTTCTTTTTTCATGAAGGAAGCGATATTTTTATAATTGGCTATACTGGTATCTATAAGATAGAAATCACTTACATAACCACTTTCCTTATATTCGTCCAGTGCTTTTACAGCTGTAGAGCCAATCTGCTCTGTATCCACAACTATAGAAGAACGGATGATCTTTTTATCAATAGCTTCACTTATCTTATCAGACATATAATATCCGAAGATTTCCACCTGTCCAACCTTGTTATGATCAACTACTACCTGATATGCACATATAGTGCTTTGTTCACTTAGACAGATCATGACATCAGGAATCTCATTATTACCAACGAAGATATCACGTATTTCTTCCTCGGCAGCATAGTCAACATTACTGCTGACCTCCTTGCTGTCAAGACTGACTCTGTCTGAAAGATTATTATTTACCAGAGTTTCACGGATAGCCGTCATTACAACTGTCTGGCTGTTCTTGGTCATATTTTCATCCATCAGAACCATAACATCCAGATCTTCAGATTCATTTTCCTTAGCATATTCTGCTATCTGATTACCGTATTCCTTGCCTATATTGAAACTACTGACTCCAATAAAACTCTTTCTGCCACTGTTCACACAATCCTCAGAGACAGCAACTACCGGAACCCCATATTCATCAGCCATAAGCAGAAGCTGCTGAATCTTTTTATTATCGTCACCCTCAACTATTATGCCATCCGCACCTGCACTTAATGCGATCCTGATATAATCTTCCTTTGTAAGATTCTTATCAAGACCTTCTCCCATAACCTCAACATGGGCATTTAGCTTTTCGGCTTCCTTCTCTGCCCCGCTATATACACCTCTCCAATAGTCCGTTTCAGCATTGTCAGTTATTAGAACATAATAATTGTTGTAGGTTTTATAATCCGATTTTTCTATTATCTCCTTAGCATATCTCGTACGAATATAAAAAAAGACTATACCCATCAAAACAGTGGTAAGGAACATAACCCCTAAAACCACTGTAATAAGCTGAAGTCTTTTTTTATTGAAATCCTTAACACTCTTCAAAACCCATCTCCTACCCGGTTAGTCTAAAGCAACTTATTTATATCATAAAGTAAATAATTATTCAATAATTCCCAAAAATGTACTATTATGCTTAAAATTATGCTAATCAGTTTAATTGACAAATATTTTTATTCGTATTAAATTAGATGTAAGCATTACTGATTTACTGATGAACCTGGCAGAAAGGGGATCCATAATGAATGAAAAGAAATTTGGCAAGGGTGAAGTGATTTTCCGTGAAGGAGATTCCGGTGATAGCTTTTTCCAGATTACAGAGGGAAATGTAGGAATATATGCTAATTACCAGCAGGAAGGCCAGCAGAAACTTACAGAACTCGGAGCCGGAAAGTATTTTGGAGAAATGGCAGTTATCGAAACCTGGCCACGCAGCACAACCGTTGTTGCCGAAGACGATACCAGCGTAATAGAAATCACTGAAGATGAGCTTAATAACTACTTCAAAGAGCATCCTGATAAGATATATGCTTTGATGAAGCATCTGGGAAGCAGAATCAGAGCTCTCTCCGATGATTATAGCGAAGTTAATTCCTTAATAAATGAATTAGCTGACGCAGATGAAACTAAGAGATATAGTCTTAAAAACAAGATTAAGAAACATTTGGGATTTTATAAATCCTCAGAAAAGAACCTTGCAAAACCCAGTGCTGAGGAACTCAGAAAAGCACATGCCACTGAAGACTTTGGTACTTCCGTTCTCAAGGTTGAATCCTATAACAAAAATACTGTTATCTTTAAGCAGGGAGAAAAAGGCGACTGTATGTATGCAGTTCATGGTGGTTCAGTAGGAATCTACAGTGACTACGGTACACCTAATGAGAAAAAGCTTACAGAGCTTATGTCCGGCACCTTCTTTGGTGAGATGGGAATGATCGATCACGAGGTTCGTAGTGCTACAGCTGTTACAGAGGAAGATTGTACGATTGTTGAAATCATTAGAGAAAACGATCTGGAAGCACTCTTCGAGTCTAATCCTATTGAAGTAGATATGCTCCTTCGTCACATGTCTCATCGTTTAAGACTTCTTACAAGGGACTACATCTCAGCCTGCAAGTTGCTTGATAGTAACTGGAAAGAATAATTTTACATGTATTTGCCCGCTCTCCAGTGAGGGCGGGCATTTTAACATCTTATATGGAGGTGTCATATGAGTCAGGACCTCAGCACCAATAAAATAAGCTTTATAATCAAAAATACTGATGATGCCATATGCATTATTTCTTCCTCCGGAAATCTTCTATTCACTAACCCGGCAGCAGAAGAATTATTCGGAATCTCAGCCGAAAACAATATGAAGATATGGAAGGCCATCCCATATGTAAGCACCAATGACGATCTGCTTCAGATATTCATCGATGCCGTATCACAGAAGATGAACTCCCACGAAGGAATAGTTGATTATACCAATAACGATGGAAATGTATTCAATCTCCATGTAAGAATGAAGCATTTTGAAGATGAATTATCCGTATATCTTATTGTTATCACTAATCTTACTCAGCTTTTCAAGGTAAAATCAGCATTTTCCAGATATACTTCTCCTGATATTGCAGAATATGTTCTTTCAACACCTGACGGTCAGAAACGAGGTGGCAAACAAAAGAATGTTTCTATCCTTATGAGTGACCTAAGAGGTTTTACTGCTCTCAGTACCCAGATGCCTTCTGATGACCTGATTGTCATGCTCAATCATTATTTTGAAATAATGTCTGCAATTATAGATAAATATCACGGAACCATAATAGAATTTCTGGGAGACGGAATATTCGTTGTCTTCGGTGCTCCAAAGGATTATTCAGACCATGCCTCTCTTGCATTAAAATGTGCAGTTGAGATGGAAAATGCAATGACTCAGGTTAATGAATGGAATAAGGAGATGATTTATCCGGAACTTGAAATGGGCATTGCCATTAATTCCGGACTTGTAGTTGTAGGTAATATTGGTTCTGAAAAAAAGATGAAATACGGATGTATGGGTGAAACAGTTAATATAGCCGGCCGTGTTGAAAGTCTTACAGTTGGTGGACAGATTTACATCACAGAACACACTAAAAAACTAATTCCTGAAAAACTTAACATTTCTTTGGAAAGCAGTTTCTTACCTAAAGGTGCCAAGAAGGAACTGAACATCTATGAAATCGCAGGAATTGGTGATATGAACTATGAAAATGCCATGAGTAAAGTTATTGAATGGACAGATGCCACTGATACTGAAGGAATCTCTTTCTTCAAGCTTGACGGAAAAGTAGTTGTGGAAAAGGAATATAAAGGAAACTTCAGTAAAATATCCAAAGATAAGAAATATGCTATCCTTTTAACAGATACTGATCTTGAAGACAGACAAAATATAATGATTTCAAAAAATGATAATACTTCATATGCTAAAATTGTAAAAAAGGAATCTGAAGGCTACAGAATCCGTTTTACAACAAAAATGGGATAAGAGGATGACCTCTTATCCCTTTTTAAATACATTAGGACGTCTTTTCTTTTTTTCTTCGTAAAGACATTCATCTGCCTTTTCTGAAACCTCTGCAATAGAATAATTTTCCTCGCAGACGAATATGTAGCTTCCTGTTGAGAATTCTACATAGTAAGGTTTATCACAAGTCTCATTAAACTCTTCACATCTTCTTTTCAGTAAATCCAGTACCTCCCCGGCATCAGATTCATTTTCACATATCATAAAAGATACAAACTCATCTCCGCCTATACGGCCACAGACTGTTCCTTCACTTCGATAATCATTAAATGCTTTCTTCATTATCTCAGCAGCATTTTTAAGAGCAAAGTCGCCTTCCTTATGGCCAAACTCATCATTTATCTGTTTCAAATGATCAAGATCAGAGAAAAAGACAGCTGCCTTAGTACCAATATGTTTATTAACCTCTTCAACAGCATTTTCAATAAAGCCACGTCTATTATAAAGTCCTGTAAGCTCATCTGTTGAAGATATAAAGCTCAGCATCTGGTTTTTATTCTTCAATTCCCGGAGAGTTTCAAAAAGCTGGCGCTTTGCCTCATTCTCCTGTTCACTTATCTGCTTATATGCCTTTGCCGTACTTATCTGAAGTGCCACTCCATAAAGAAGTCCTATGGAGGAAGGATCTATCTCACACACAAGTATTCCGTATTGATATTTCTTTGCAAAAAGGAGAAATGTAACGTAATTATGTTTTGAATCAGAAGGAAATTGAACACCGTATCCTTCTTCCTTCGTAATTACAGGACGCTTTTCTTTATCATATACATTGATAGCCCCATCCTTATACTCTGCTGCAAGATGAAGAATTTCAGGACATTCAAAGACCTTTTCCCTGTCGCATTCCAGAGGCTCCGGCAGCAGGAAAAGAAATGCACTTTCTGCCCCCTGGGCAACTACATTTTCCATAGCAAGACGGTTAAACTCATTCTCATCTTCAACCTTGTCGATCATGTATCTTATGGAAGCAGGTGCCACCCAGTTTTTATTAAGCAGCATATTTATCCTGTCTTCATCACTTCTCATAACATAAGAAGTGATATAATTATCAGCAATTTCAAGAATAAGTCCCAGCTGAACAAGTACATCCGACTCCTTCTCTTTTTCCATAAAATAATGAATCAGCTGATGAAATAACCTCATAAAGCCCGAGCAGTCAAGGTTCTCATCATTTGAACATAGATTATGCATCTGATACATTATTTTGTCAGTTATTTCTTTATCTTGAAATCTGATCTTTTTATCGGATATATCCAATAAGATTTCTATTAAGGTTCTAAAGAACTCTCTACCCTTTTCCTCACCTGTTTCTTCCAGTGCAAGGCTCTGATAGGAATTGGAAACCGCAAGACTTACAGCAGCCTCTATCCTTTCTGTATCATTTTTATCCTGTATCGATTTAAGAATATCTGTTAGCTCTCTGCCATCTTCAGAACGACGTCCCCGGCAGCCACAGGATATTCTTCTCATGAATCTGGCCGGAAGCATATATTTTTGAGATTTACCATTCTCGCAAAGTGATACAGCACATTTTAATGCCTTGTATCCCATGTCCAGCCCATCCTGGTTTGCAGTTGTAAGGGGCGGATCCATTCTCTTGGCAAACTTTACATCATCATAGCCGGTTACCGCAATATCTCTTCCCGGTCTCAACTTCCTTCTCTTGCAAACATTATAAATACTCTGAGCCATCTCATCATTCGCAGAAACAATGGCCTCCGCGTCAGGATGTGCATCCAGAAGCTTCTCCACGAGATGATCCACTTTTGAAGAATAATCGCCGTATTCCACCATATCCTCAGTCACTTCAAGATTATATTTCTTCATGGCTTCCCGATATGCACGTTCTCTTTCATTGGAATCCCTGTTATTCTTAGGACCACTGAGGAAAACTATCTTTCTGTAACCATGGAAATCCAACAAATGGTCCATAATGGTATACATACTCTTGAAGTTATCACTCATAAGAAAACTATCGTCGGAATTCTCATCATATTCCTCTGTCATTACCAGTGGCAGACTGCGGTATCTTTGGGTAAAAGCTTCCCTGTCATCCTTCTCAAGATAGATACACAGAGTTCCGTAAGAAATAATAAGGGCATCTAGACCGGCTATCAGCGAATAATCATAAAGAGCATTGTACTGATAGTTATAGGCATATAGATCATTATTATCCATTTTCCAGAAATCCAATGCATTTCCCTGTGCACCTACAAAAAATGATATATTCACATTTTCTGTTTTTGCTGCTTCGCAGACTCCCTGGATCAGTTCCATGGGATGCTGGGTATGTACATTTCCCACCATCACACCGATATGAAATACCTTTTTCTCCGACATAACCTTACCCCTGTTTTATAACTCTTTTTATTCTGTAATAAATGTAATCTCTCCGTCTTCATCTATATCAAACAAAGCATTATCTGACAGGTAATAATCCCCGTAGATATCATCTATGCAGAAGGAATAATAATACTGTCCCACAGGCATCATATCATACTGTATATCCATGTCTCCTGACACAGTAAATTCCTGGCCTGAGTATTCAGACTCTTCCTTATCATCATCCACAGAAAAAGCAAAATATACCGGGGTGATCACATCCCCATTTTTAAGCTTAACTATCTCTCGAGCCGATGCTCCTTCTTCACTTATCCCTTCCCAGGTTCCTTCTATCTCCACGTGCTCATCAGAATAATACTGCTTCATACGAAGGTTTGTTTCTTCACCGTTTAAAAGAATTGGCGAAGTATAGATAACATAGTCCTGGGTTTCCTCAACTATGTAGGTGGCAAGATTCTGTCCATCCGGAAGTGAAAGCCAATAGCCGTCAAAATTATCACTGAAGCTGCCACTATCCCAGTCTCCCCGGACATCTGTAGTTTCACCTATCTCAAGAATATTTTTTCCGTCCTCTGAAAGTTCATAAACTATGGCGCAAATACCTGCAGAATTATCGATACCATTTTCATCAAGTGTGAGTCCATAGCTGCCATCTTCCCTTACAGAAGGTTCCTCTGAAAATGTAATAAAAGAACTTTCACCCGTCTGCTCATAATCATCCAGATAGTTCCAGTAGCTGTCATCTGAGGATTCACCCCAGTCCCACTGTTCACCATCTTCAAACCACTGCTCTTCATCGTAGCTTTCAAAGCTGTTATCTGTAGCACCTGTGTTATTTTGTCTGTCCACAAAGGACAGATAATAAGGACTTACTGAAACCTTGCTGAAAAGGGAAAGCTCATTTGACCCCTGAATCGCAAGAGGATAATAGATAGAAAGTCCCGAAGCATTCGGATGTGTATCTCCGCTTATTTTATATACAACTGCATCTGATAGTGCTGTCTTTACAGCCTCTGCTCCCGCAACATAAGTGGTGCAGGCATCACAGATACCACCAAGATCAACCATGTTGGTATAGCCCTCGGTTTTATTATTTCCGCCAAAATTATCTGTTTCTTCTATACCACGGATCATCTCACCGATCTCGGCCGAATTCTCTCCAACGCTGTACATGCTTTTAGCAAAGTCATTGAAGCTGATGAGAAGATTATCCATTTTAGAAAGATCTATAACCGAAAGTGTTGTAAGGGAATCATCCTTCTGCTTTTTACAAGCCTCCAGGAAGCTGTCACATACAACCCTTCCTAAATCCCCGGCATCCGCCTCAGGATTATTTGCAAGGAAATCGCCTATGGCAGTATAATCCCAACCGCTGCCCGGCTCCATTTCCTCCGAACCAAACATATAATCCGAATATGTGGCTAATACATTTGCCACCTCAACCGTACCCATAAGGCAGGCATCATATCCAATAAAATCAAACTTACGGCCTGAAGTTTCAGCACAGCTAAGAAGTGCCGAGTCCATCTCCATAAGTGTAATTGAATCCATGTCATATAATTCATCAAAGCATACTCCGGTTATACTTCCTCCGCCATGGTTCCACATAATAAGACCCATATGTTCAGAAGCATATTCCTTTGTACCCCAGATAAGAAAATCAGAAAGTGTATCGGGACTACCCATACTTTTATTATCTGTTTCATGAACCTTTGTGATGCTGCCGCCCTGAATCACAAAACGCTGGATCACATCATCCTCAACATCACTAAGCCATCCATCTGTTCCACCGGTCTGAACTACAAATCTCACCTTGTCACTGGAAGCAGCTTTTTTCATCTCCTCCATATCATCAGTCCCCATTCCGTTCCGGGACTCAAGATCTGTACCACAGAGATAAACAAAAATAGTCCACACTCCATCCTCAGGAATCTCGGCTTTGTCAAATTCCTTCCTGGAAATGTTAAGCTTACCGCTTTCTTTATCAACTTGCATAGTGAGACCGCTTATGGAATCCACTTCACCCTCAGGTATTATCTGGTTTTCAGGATCAACTTCCTCCTCCCAGAAGCCTTCACCACAGGCCGTAAAGGAAAGCACCAAAAAAACAGATAATAAAACTAAAGATATATCTTTAATCACTTTCCTTGTAATGGTCATTCATCATTCTCCGAAGTTCTTCTGGTCCAATCGTAAGGAGTCTGCTGATATACGTAATAATTCAGCCAATTTGTATAGAGAGTATTGGCATGACATCTCCAGGACTTTACCGGCTCTCTGTTAGGATCATCATCTGGATAATAATTAACCGGGATATCAGGATCGATTCCCTTACCCAGATCTCTATGATATTCCTGATCCAGAGTCAGGGTATCATACTCAGGATGTCCTGTAATGAATATATTCTTTCCACCATCTCCTACAATTATATACGGACCGCATAAAACAGAATCAGCCAGAACCACCAGCCTTGGATCATTTCTTACAGCACTTGCATCAATTCCGGTATATCTGGAATGAGGTGCCAGAAATGTATCATCAAAGCCACGTACCAGTTCCTGACTCTTATGCATAGTTCTATGTTCATATATTCCTGAAAGCTTCTTTGGAAGCTCGTATTTTTGTACTCCGTAATGATAATACAGACCTGCCTGTGCTCCCCAGCAGATATGAAGTGTTGAAGTAACATTATGGGAAGCCCAGTCCATTATCTTGGTCAGCTCATTCCAATACTCCACCTTTTCAAACTGCATCTTTTCAACAGGTGCTCCTGTAATTATCATTCCATCCCATTTATGTCTCTTAACCTCCCGGAAGTTAGAATAAAACCTTTCCAGATGTTCCTTTGAAGTATGTTTACTTTCATGTGACATAGTTCTGACAAATGTTATGTTAACCTGTAAAGGAGTATTTGATAAACTTCTGAGAAGCTGAAGTTCCGTATCCTCCTTCAGGGGCATAAGGTTAAGAATAAGTATATCAATAGGTCTGATATCCTGGCTGTTAGAACGGTTTTCGTCCATAACAAATATATTCTCTTCCTCAAGTATTTGTTTTACGGGTAGATCATTGTCAATTCTTATCGGCATAATTTTTCCTCTTTAAAACTGTTTATTTTTAAACATCTCTTCATTAATTATAGGAATTCCAAGACTTTTGGCTTTCTTATTCTTAGATGAAGAAGAATTAATATCATTATTAATGAGACAGGTGGTCTTTGCACTTACTGAACCTGCAACCTTTCCACCTCTGTCTTCAATCTCCTTCTTAAGTGCATCTCTGTTAGGATAGGTTTCAAGAGAGCCTGTTATAACAAAGGTCATTCCATCAAGATCCTGCTCCAACGTATTTTCTTCTATCACAAACTCAATCTCATCAAGAAGCTTTCTTACCTCAGCAAGCTTCTTTTCATCCCTAAAATATGCAACAAAGTCACGGGCAAGCACATCTCCCACCTGATCTATCTCAACCAGGTCTTCTTCCTTTGCGTTTATAATGGCTTCCATATCGCTCTTATAAGCCTTCACAATAAGCTTTGCATTTGCCACACCAAAGCCCGGAATACCAAGACCATACAGAAAGGCGGCCATATCTGCCTTGCGTGATTTTTCAATAGCTTCTGTTAGGTTTACATAAGATTTTTCCCCAAAACCATCCAGAACAACTATTTCATCCTTATGCTCCTTCAGATGATATATATCTGAAAGCCCATGGAGAAATCCTTCTCCTATAAATCTTTCTATTGTAGCCTCTGACATACCATCAATATTCATAGCATTTCTTGAAACAAAAAGACTGAAAAGCTTTATATTCTTTGCAGGACAATCAGGATTGATACAGCAAAGAGTCTTGGTATCATTTTCATTCTTTATTCTTGTTTCACCACCACAGGCCGGGCAGCTATCAGGCGGAACTATTCCACCCGATTTAGTCAGATTCTCAGATATCTGAGGAATGATCATATTGGCTTTATAAACCTTGATCCTGTCTCCTATTCCCAGCTCCATATCTTCTATATAACTAATATTATGTAAACTAGCTCTGGTTACATCAGTTCCTTCAAGATCCACTGTATCAAAAATCGCCACCGGATTTATCAGACCGGTTCTTGATGGGCTCCACTCTATCTCACGAAGGGTTGTTTCTGCCTCTTCATCCCTCCACTTAAAGGCTATTGCATTTCTTGGGAACTTAGCAGTGGTTCCAAGACTTCTTCCATAGGCAATATCCTCAAAGCTGAGAACAAGTCCATCTGTAGGGAAATCATTCTTTGGTATCTGCTCAGAAAACCACTTAACTGTATCCGGCAGATTACCGGCCTGTACCTTCTTATATTCTACAACCTCAAAGCCCAGGTCAGTAAGATAATCAAATCTTCCGGAAAATGTATTGCCAACCCTTGCATTTAGTTCAGGATCTTCGCTTTCCACCATAGAAAATGCATAGAACTTCACGTGTCTTTCTGCTGTAATCTTTGAATTCAGCTGTCTTACCGAACCACTGCAGAGATTTCTTGGATTCTTATATCTGGCATCAACATCATCTATTGATGCATTTATCTTTTCAAATTCAGAATAGGTAATGATAGCCTCACCACGAATAGTAAGCTTACCCTTATAATTTATGTTACTTGGTATATTAACAAAGGTTTTGGCATTTGGAGTTATAACCTCTCCTATCTCACCGTTACCTCGTGTAACAGCCTTGGATAATGTCCCATTCTCATAGGTAAGAACCACAGTAAGTCCATCCATTTTCCAGGAAAGAAGTCCCTCCTTGTCACCCAGCCAGCTGACAAGCACCTCAACTTCCTTTGTTTTATCAAGAGAAAGCATAGGTGATGGATGTTTTTCCTTTGGAAGCTCGCTGACAACCTCATATCCTACATTCTGGGTTGGGCTGTTGGCATACACCGTACCGGTTTCAGCTTCAAGCATGAGAAGCTCATCATAAAGCTTATCATATTCAAAGTTACTCATTATCTCAACATCTTCAGCATAGTATGCTCTTGATGCTTTATTTAGTATCTCGATTAATTCTTTAATTCTTCCTATTTTATCCATATTAACCCCGCAGCTTTTAGTTACAAAGCTTCCTCAAAACCTCTTCTTCCTGTTTTGTAAGTTTTCTTATAGCGCCTTTTTCAAGGTTCCCCAATTTTATATTCATTACTCTTATACGCTTAAGAAATACAACTCTGTAATCAAAGCATTCGCACATTCGTCTTATCTGTCTGTTAATACCTTCTGTAATAATGATATTAAATGTGTTCGTACTTATTTTCTTTACTTTACATTTCTTAGTCATTCGATCCAGCATAACTCCATCGGACATCCCCTTAAGGAATTCCTCCGTAACAGGCTTATCTACCCTTACCACATATTCCTTCTCATGGTTGTTACGGGCCTTTTGAATCTTATTAGCCAGTTCACCATCATTGGTAAGCAGCAAAAGCCCCTGGGAGTTTTTATCCAGACGGCCTACATAATAAAGCATTCCCGGATAATCAATATGATGGAATATACTGTCCTTATCAGCTTCTTTCGAGGTGCAGACAAGACCAAGAGGTTTATTATAGGCCAGAATGACCTTCTCTTTATTGACAGAACCTACCGGCTTTCCTTTATAGCATACACTGTCTCCCGGGCCCACCTTATCCCCGGCAACTGCAGTTTCCCCATTAAGGGTCACAAGTCCTGATTCGATAGCCTCATCAGCCTTCCTTCTTGACAGAATTCCCGCCTGACTAAGATACTTATTTATTCTGATTAAATCATCATTTTGAATTGGTTTTTCCATTCCCAAAATATAACATTTATTCATATTCATTTCAAGTCTGAGGCCATCATTTAAATCCCCTTTTGTAATAGGTTTTTTCTATGATTTTTTGATTTTCAAAATAATTATATGGATTATTTTTTAATTTAGAGTTATAATAGTTAAGAATTTTTCAAAAATACATAATTTTTTTAAGTAGAGAGGCATATCATGGATAAAATTGATAAGAAAATTCTGTCTTTACTTCAGGAGAACGCCAGATATCCGCTAAAGTTTCTGGCTGAAAAAGTTAATCTTTCTTCTCCTGCTGTATCCTCCAGAATCGAACGACTTGAAAAACAGGGCATCATTAACGGATATCATGCTTCGGTAAATCCTGACACACTGGGATATCATATCATGGCATTCATTAATCTTACACTGGAACCCCGCCAGAAGGTAGAATTCTATCCCTTCATTGAGGCATGTCCGAATGTTTTGGAATGTAACTGTGTCACCGGCAATTATTCAATGCTGATAAAAGTATGTTTTCCCAGTACACAGGAGCTGGATCAGTTTATCGGACAGATTCAGACCTACGGAAAGACAGAGACTCAGATTGTATTCTCTACACCGGTTCCCTCCAGAGGTATTGATGTAAATGTAATAGATACCAAAGATGAGAATGAAGAATAAATACTATTAATCAAAGAACTATTAAATCAAAGAAACGAGTGCCATTACAGCACTCGTTTTTTTTACACTTTTCTAGTTTCCAAGTCTGTTCATGAACTCCTTAAGTGCAGGATCAGCATCTGCTTTGGTATCCTGATCCTTCTTTACAGTTTCAAACAGCTCCTGGATATCCTTTTTCTTGCTTGTCTTTGAAATAAACTTATTTACATCATCTCCAAGCTTTTCGTTATTTATAAGATAATGATTTCCTTCTTTAACTACATAAAAAGGACCTATCATATCCAATGGACTGGATTCAACTCCGGCTATAGTTATATTTGCCACTGTATATACAAGGGTCGAGGAATCATCAAGTCCATCTATTGAATAACAGTTTATATTGCTATAAGAAGTAACGACCTTTGACTGACTCTGTATCTTTGACATATCATCAAACATAGATGGATCAGTAACACACTCCTTAAGAATATCCTGATCACTTGATGCAAGAGCATTCAGGTAAGTGATTATAAGTGCGTTAATATCCTGATTTGCATTGGTCTGATAGGAGAACTTTGTTCCAAAATCCAGATCACTCTTTACATCATCCTTTTTGGTATAAAAATAATATCCAAAAAGACCAAGTACAACAATAAATAGAATCCACACAACTAAAAGCATTACCTTAAGCTGTTTATTTTTACCCTTTTTGTTCATGTTAACCTCCAACGAAAATTTTATTTTAAAAAGAATTGACTTTCAAATATTTAGTCTAATTGCACCAGACGGGAATCGAACCCACGCGCATGGCTCCGGAGGCCATTGCTCTATCCACTGAGCTACTGGTGCGTAAATTCTGAGTTCCTTGCAGCTAATATATCTTTATCTATCTGATTTTTTAATTCATCCAGACTTTGGAATTTCATCTCGGAGCGAATAAAGGTTTCCGGAATTATTTCCAGCCAGGAGCCATATATATCATCATTAAAATCATATATAAAGGTCTCAACATTTGCTGTATCACCATCATCTATGGATGGCCTTATTCCGATATTGGTTATACCTCTGTAGGATTTATCTCCTATCTGAACTTTGCTGGCATATACACCGAATCTCGGAAGAAGCTTATCCGCACCGGGTATAAGATTGATGGTGGGAAAACCAAGGGATCTTCCAAGCTTTTTCCCATGCTCCACACTGCCACTGATCATATACTCATAATTAAGAAGTGCGTCTGCTTCCTTCATCTCGCCACTGGCAAGATGCTTCTTTATTCTTGTAGAACTGACTATCTCATCATCTTTTTTAAGTTTGGGAATTACATTTACTTCAAAGTCGAATTCCCTGCCTAAACTGATGAGGGTGTCAGTGTCTCCTGCTCTGTCCTTACCAAACCTGAAGTCATTTCCAACTGCAACATAACCAACATTATACTGTTTTACGAGAATATTCTCAACAAATTCCTTTGGACTCATTGCAGCAAATTCCGGAGTGAACTGTATTGGTACCATTTCCTTTATCTCAGGAAACTTTTCTTCTACCAGTTTTTTTCCTTCATCAAAGCTCAGGATTCGGGAGCCACCCATAAGAAGCTTACAGCAAACCGCCCTATATCCTTTACTTTTTGATACTCCGGAAATGTCTTCTAATAACACCTGGTGTCCAAGATGACATCCATCAAACTTTCCTATAGTAACTGCTGATTTAATCATAGCATCTTAAAAACCTTATAGCATGTATTTTCTTTGTCGTATTTATATAACGCCTTTAAACTGTCATCCATATACACGCGGATAAAGTCAGAGTTCTTTACTGTCTCCCAGAACTGTTCTTCTCCGTCTGAAATGATTTCCCTGACTTTCAGGTCCTTCTGTAACAGTTTATTGCCGTTTTGCAGGTATTTTACTCCTGTATCATTAATATCTACTGAAGGATAATTCTTTAATAAAACATCCATAGGCATAACTGAAGCCGCCAGATTACCATCCTCTTTCATTCTCTGTATATCCGATATCCGGTAGGAATCCTTTATGGTTATACCATTTACCTCATCACGAACCAGCATAGACATACTTGCTCCCACCTGAAGGTTTTCCCCTATATCACGTATCAGACTTCTGATATAGGTTCCCTTGGAGCACTCAACTTCAAATGTAATCTCTGCCTTTTCTGATTCCAGGCTCCGTAGTTCCAGCTTAAATATCTCTATGGGTCTGGGCTTTCTTTCAATGGTTATACCTGCTCTGGCATATTCATAAAGCTTTTTTCCCTCCACCTTGATTGCGCTATACATAGGGGGAATCTGCATACTGCTGCCCATATATTTGCTGAATATCCGGCAAAGTTTTTCTTTAAAGGAATCCTCATCTGCCAGAAGATTCTTTAAAGTCTCCGGATCACATTCAGAGGTCACCTGACCTGTAATATCATCTGTATCAGTATTTATACCAAGACGCATAGTAGCTATGTATCTTTTATCCTTACTGATTATAAGATTGGAAAGCTTTGTAGCCTGGCCAAGACATACAATAAGTACGCCCTCCGCCATGGGATCAAGGGTGCCTGTGTGACCAATCTTCTTCTGGCCATAGATGCCCCGAAGCTTTGCTACCACATCATGGGATGTAAACCCCTGTTCTTTATATATACTGACTATTCCATTAAACATATCTATCACTTTGCTTCGTTAATTTCCTTAGTTAGGATTTCTATCAATTCAGCAAATACCTTATCGTAGTCTTCTGTGGTTTCAAAGCCCGCAGCTCTAACATGACCTCCGCCACCAAACATTGATGCAACCTTACTTACATCAACAACCGTTTTGGAACGAAGACTGAACTTATATTGCTTTTTTGTTTTCTGGTATCCCAGAATCGCAACCTCAACACCGTCTGTCAGTCTAAGCTGCTCCACGATTCCTTCTGTATCCATGGTTGTACATTTGAACTCTTTAAATAATTCTCTTGTAATCTGACCTGAAACTATCTTTCCTTCGGCATAAAGCTGGGAATTAACAATAACCTGACCCATAAGGCGATTCTGTTTATAGGTCTTTTTGTAAAATGTATCATCAATAACTGATATTGCATCAACGCCCTTATCCAAAAGTAATCCGGCAACTTCCATGGTATTCCGGCTGGTATTTGGATACTTAAACACACCTGAATCATGGACTATACCCAGATAAAGGCATGTAGCTGTCTTCTGACTTACTTTATCAAGATCGATGAGATCGCATAACGCCTCACAGGCACTGGAAGCTGTAGGAACTATATAACACAGATCTCCAAAGCCCTTATTACTAATATGATGATCAACTATTGCAGTAGATATGGCACTATTAAAAATATCCTGAAACTTGCCAAGACGCTCCTCATCGGAAACATCAAGAGCAATAGCCAAATCATATCTTTTATCAGTAGGCTCGTGCTTAACACGTCTGTATCCTGACATAATTTTAAATGTAGTCGAGAAGCTTTCATCATATACATCAACTGTCTTGCCTTTGTAATTATCTATAATGTAATTATACATAGCAAGATTGGAGCCCATGCAGTCACCGTCCGGATGAATATGACCGATAATAGCTATTGAATCTGCTGCATCTATCATCTGGGCCAGCTGTTTAGCTTTTTTTCTACTGTCAGCACTCATTTACTACTCCTCTTTATTACTCCTGCTCTTCATCTGACTTAGAAGAATTCATTATTGAATCAATTTTCTTAGACATCATTACGCCATATTCAATAGACTTATCAAGCTTGAATTCGATGGATGGAGTATAACGAAGATTAAGGGACTCAGCAAGACGCTTACGGATGAATCCGTTGGCGCTGTTTAATCCTTTAATTGTACTTTCCCCATCCTCTTCTGAACCAAGAACGGATATGTAACATTTACATTCCTTCAGATCATTTGTAACATCACATTTTACAACTGATACAAAGGAACTTACTCTGGGGTCCTTAATCTCAAACTCGATAATATGGCTTATAACTCTCTGAACATCGCTATTTACGCGTGCCCCTCTTGGATTATTTCCTCTCACTTTATTACACCTTTCTGAGGTTAAAGTGCTAGTTAATCTCTAGGCACCTCAACCATCTTATAAACCTCAACCTGATCACCCTCTGTGATATCACTGTAATTCTCAAATACAATACCACATTCGTAACCGGCCTTAACTTCTTTAGCATCATCATTAAATCTCTTAAGAGATGCAATCTTTCCTTCCCAGATCTGATCGCCACCTCTGGAGATTCTGGCAGAAGCATTTCTTTCAACTGCTCCATCAAGAACGTAGCTACCTGCAATTGTTCCAATACTTGAAGCCTTGAAGGTCTGACGGATCTCAACATGTCCGATAACCTTCTCCTCATATACAGGATCAAGCATACCCTTCATAGCTGATTCGATATCATCAATAGCATTGTAGATAACCTTATAAAGTCTTACATCCACCTTCTCAGTGTCTGCAAGCTGTTTAGCAATCGGCTCCGGTCTTACATTAAATCCGATAATGATTGCATCTGATGCAGCCGCAAGGCTCACATCACTTTCATTTATTGCACCAACTCCGGAGTGAATACATTTGATGATGATCTCATCGTTGGAAAGTTTGAGAAGACTCTGCTTAAGAGCTTCAACAGAACCCTGAACATCGGCCTTAATAATGATATTAAGTTCCTTAAGAGTTCCTTCCTGCATCTGATTGAATATATCATCAAGTGACATCTTAGCCTTTGTCTCAGCAATAAGATTCTCTTTTCCTCTTGTGATAAATGCATCACTTATTGAACGTGCTTCCTTTTCATTATCTGTAGCAATAAATATCTCACCTGAATTAGGTACGGATGAAAGACCGATTACCTCAACAGGCATTGAAGGAGTTGCTTCCTTAAGTGTCCTCTGCTTATCATCTGTCATAGCTCTTACACGTCCATGGGACTCACCAATGGCGATAAAGTCACCAACCTTAAGAGTACCCTTCTGAACAAGAAGTGTAGCAACAGAACCACGACCCTTATCAAGCTTAGCCTCGATAACAATACCTCTGGCCTTTCTCTTTGGATTAGCCTTAAGCTCAAGGATATCACTTGTAAGAAGAATCATCTCAAGAAGGTTATCAATACCCTCTTTTGACTTAGCTGAAACAGGACAGAATATTGTACTTCCACCCCAGTCTTCTGCTATAAGTCCATACTCAGTAAGCTCCTGCTTAACTCTTTCAACATTTGCACTTGGCTTATCAATCTTATTAACTGCAACGATTATCTGAACTCCTGCAGCCTTTGCATGGTTAATAGCCTCAATAGTCTGTGGCATAACACCATCATCAGCAGCAACTACAAGAATTGCTATATCTGTAGCAAGTGCACCACGAAGACGCATAGATGTAAATGCTTCGTGTCCCGGTGTATCCAGGAATGTGATCATCTTATCGTTTATATTAACTGTATAAGCACCGATGTGCTGTGTGATTCCACCTGCCTCACCGGATGTAACGCTTGTCTCTCTGATTGCATCAAGGAGTGATGTCTTACCATGGTCAACGTGACCCATTACGCAGACAACCGGTGGTCTTTCTACAAGAGAATCCTCAGGATCTTCAATATCCTTAAGGGCTTCCTCTACGATATCAACCTTAACCTCCTGCTCACAGATAATATTATACTCTAAAGCTATGAGTTCAGCCTCTTCATAAGTAAGGTCTGTATTCACTGTATACATCTTACCTTCCATAAAGAGCTTCTTAATAAGTACATTTACCGGCTGCTTAATCTTTGAAGCAAACTCACTAAGAGTAAGTGTCTCCGGAAGTGTAACTGTCTTAATTGTCTCCTCTTCCTTCTTCTCCTGCTTCTTAGCCGGCTTCTTCTTTCTCTCTTTTATTTCATCAGTATCCCTGAAATCATTCTTCTTGGATCTTCTGTCCTCACGGCCACGTACTCTGGACTCACGATTTTCTCTACGTGCTTCCTTTTCCTTATCCTTTGACTTGTCGCCCTTTCTTCCTGAGCCTCTCTTCTTGCTGGAATCCATCTGAGACTCTGCTGCAGAATCTCTTGAAGCACCTTTATCTGCCTTTGGAGCTTTAGCACTCTTTGCAGGTCTTTCTGATTTCTCAGATCTTTTAGTTCTTTCAGCTTTTTCTGTTTTCTCTGCTTTCTCTGCCTTAGCAGGCTTTTCAGTTTTTTCAGTCTTTTCAGCTTTGGCTGCCTTGGTCTCTTTCTTAACCTCAGCAGTTTCTGAAGCCTCTTTTGCTTCTTCTTTAGCTGTATCTGCTGCTTCAGTTTTTTCTTCAACCTTTTCTGCAACTTCAACAGTCTTTTCTTCTGTCTTAACTTCTTCAGTCTTAACTGCAGTATCTTTAACTTCTTCTGCTGCCTTAACCTCTGCCTTTTCTTCTGCCTCCTTAACCTCAGGAGTTTCTGTCTTGGCAGGCTTTACAGGCTTTTCCTCTTTCTTAGGTGCAACTATAACTGCATCAGGTCTTGTTGATGCTGTAAGTCTTCTGGCACCGGGTCTGGTCGATGCAGAAGGTCTCTTTCTTGGCTTATCACCGGCCTTTGCTGCATCCTTTGCATCCTTAGTCTTTTCTGCCTTATCTGCAGCAGTTTTTGTTTTTGCATCTATCTTTGCAACCTTCTTTACAGCTGTCTTAGTCTTTTTATCAGCTGCCGGAGCAGCCTTCTTTGCAGCAGGTTTTGCAGGTGTTTTACCTGTAATTCTTATTCTGACATATTCCATAAGGTCTTCCCCTATGTCACTGGTCATTCTAAGTCCTTCTCTCTTTTTACTGAGAAGCATGATTATATTATTAGCGGTAACCTGCTTTCCGGATTCCTTAGTTAATTCCTTTGCAAACTCGTGTATTTTCATTAATTACCTCCAAAAAGTTTCTTAAAATGAGCACTAAATTCTTCATCGGTTATTGCCACAACAGAACGTTCATTCTTTCCTATGGCATTTCCAAGACTTGCCTTGTCGCTTATCTTTATGTATGGGATATTGTAATATTCACATTTATTAATGAACTTCTTTTCTGTATTTTCTGAGGCATCCTCAGCTATTATGACCACGCCGGCCTTTCCCTGCTTAACTGCTTCCTCGCATTGAAACTCGCCTGATGCCAGCTTTCCGGCCTTCATAGCCAGGCTTATCATCTGAATACGATATCTTTCAATCTCTTTTAATGTAATGTCTCTTAACTCATCATCAATGAGACCGTCATTGAAAGCTTTTTCAACACATTTTTCTTTCCTGCAGATATAAGCACCTCTTCCATGGCTGCGACCTGTTTCGTCATATGCTTTTTCTTTTGCCTCCGTATTCCTGCCGGAAACAACAATTCTCATCATTTCTGACTTTGTATTTTCCTGTCCGCAGCTCACGCATATCCTAAGTGGCTTTTTACCTCTGTTTTTCTTTTTTGTACTCATCTATCTCCATGTCTCAAACTGAATTCTTACCAGTTTTTACTCCTCGTCTGAAGTTTCATCTGTTTCTTCAGCATCTTCAGCTTCAGCACTTTCTTCTGCCTCTGAATCAGACTCATATTCCTCGATAGCAGCGCTTACATCCTCATCTGTAAGAGCCTCATCTTCCTCTTCGTCCTCATCATAATACTCGTCATAATACTCATCTTCTTCAGCAGCCTGAGACTCGCTCTTGATATCAATCTTGTATCCGGTCAATCTTGCTGCAAGTCTTGCATTCTGACCTTCCTTACCGATTGCAAGAGATAACTTTTCGTCAGGAACGACTACTCTAGCCAGCTTCTCATCATCATAAACATCAACTGATATTACCGGAGATGGTCTGAGAGAATTCTGAATGAATATAGCAGGGTTCTCATCCCATTCGATAACATCTATCTTCTCTCCGCCAAGATCTTCAACTATATTGTTGATACGGTTACTGTTAAGACCTACACATGCTCCTACAGCATCCACATCCGGGTCCTCAGAACGAACCGCAATCTTTGATCTTGAACCGGCTTCTCTTGAGATACTCATTATCTCAACAGTTCCATCCTTAATCTCAGAAACTTCTCTTTCAAAAAGTCTCTTAACAAGTTCCGGATGAGTTCTGGAAGTAATGATTCTGAAACCACCCTTCTCATTCTTCTTAACTTCTACAATAAACAGCTTGATTCTGTCTCCGATTCTGTACTTCTCACCAGGAATCATTTCCTTTGAGCTAAGTATTGTATCTGTCTTGTTATCAAGATTTACGCTGATGTTATAACCAACCTCTCTCTGTACAATACCTGTAATGATTTCCTTTTCCTTAGCTTTGAAATAGTTATAAAGAGCGTCCTTTTCCTTCTCTTTAATATTCTGAAGGATGATACCACGTGCCTTCTGAGCTGCGATTCTTCCGAAGTCCTTTGTTGTAACCTCACAACGAACATCCTCACCAAGCTCACAATCAGGATCGATATGCTTTGCATCTTCAATAAGGATATCAGTATGTGGATCCTGAATCTCCTCAACAACTACCATGTTGGCAAATACCTGTATGGCACCTGTCTCTCTGTCCATATGGACCTCAACACCCTCTTTACCAAAATCCTTTTCACAAGCAGAAAGAATAGCCTTTTCAATAGACTCGATCATTTCCTCTTTGCTTATGTTCTTCTCCTTCTCCAGCACATTTAATGCTTCAATTATCTCTGACATTTTTCCAGTATTCCTCCTTATAACTAAAATGTAATTATTGTTTCTCAGTTAAATGTAATATTTATATTTCTTCATACTCAAGCCTGATACTTGAGATATTTGCTCTTGATAAACTGATGTTTTCTGCTTCATCAGCTTCTTTATCATAATTGATAACTATACTTTCCTTATCAAAGCTCTTCAGGTAACCTGTATGTTCCTTGGCTCCCTCTTCAGCCTTGTATAGTTTTATGTAAACTAGTTTACCAATGCTTCTTTCAAGATCTCTGTCATTTTTCAGCTTCCTTGTAAGTCCCGGTGAACTTACTTCAAGTATGTAGGCTTCTTCGATAAAGTCCTCAGCGTCCAGCTTTGCTTCAAGCGCTCTGCTGATCTGTACACAGTCATCAATATTGATACCGCCCTCTTTATCAGCATAAACCCTGAGATAGAAATCAGAACCTTCCTTAACATACTCAACATCCCACAGACTGAAGCCTCCGGAATCGATAATCGGCTGAACTAACTCTTCAGTTCTCTTAACCACATCCGATTTTTTCATATATGCTTTTCCTCCCAAGCATTTCACAAAACTAAAGTGTGCTCGTTTCCGAACCCACTCCAGTAATAATTATTAAGTTAGAAAACATTCTATCACATTTTCCTGAAAAATCAAGTAGAAATTAATCAGCGAGAATACCGTTTATAGCAAATACCTTGAAGCTTGGATCACCATTCTCTGATATCCCGTCGAAACTCTGATCAGTTATCCAGATATTACCATCTGCAAGGCAGATTCCCTGTCCGTTAGCAAACAGGTTATCAGGAACATCCGGCTGACCTACTGCCGACACAAAATCAGTACTGATTGTATGTGAATTAAACAGATTAACAAGCTCATCCTTGTTATTAACTGTATTTCCGTCAATTGTTATAGGATACTGTATCATATCTCCAAACTGTGACCAGTCGTATGCTATAACAGCATTCTGTACCTGTGTTGCGTAAGCTTTAACAACATCATCAGAAGCCATTGTTGCTGCGGCATATGAATTCTCTCCTGCAGCTTCTGTAGTTGCCTCTGTTGTTGCTGCTGTAGTCCCTTCGGCCTGAGTTGTTGCCTCTGTAGCTGCCTGAGTCTCTGCCTGTGTTTCAGCCTGTGTTGTCGCCTCTGTTGTTGCTGCTGTTGTTGTAGCCTTTGCTTTCTTCTCTTCTTTTCCGCCACAAGCGACCATTGATAAAGAAAGACCTGCAACAAGTAAAACTGCTAAACACTTTTTCATTATTGTAATTCTCCTTTTATATTTGATTTAATTAGCATATTCTATCACAGTGCGATATATTTGCAAGTGTTTTTAATAATTCATTATACCTTTCCTGAAGATTCAGAATTAGGTTCTATAAGACGGTTTTCTCTTTTCGCTTTAATCTTTTTAATACATATAAGAATAACAATTCCAAGAATAAAAACTCCGAATAATAGTCTTGGAATCATTTCAGGATTTTGGATGTCATTAAATGTAAAGGGGTGCTTGTAAGAAGTTTTAGCTACTGCAGGTGTGCCACCATCTATATCATATCCACCAACTCTGATATGCTTTGGAAAATCCTTATCACTTTTTAAAAAATAATTATAGGTTTTGTTTTCACCACCCAGATCATCCCAGGTCACATCCAGGTTATACCACTGTCCATCCAGCTTTACCATATTCCACAAATGATTACTGGGGCCGTCTCCTTCTCCACCATAGCCTGTTATTATTCTGGTATCAACACCTGCTTTATTAAGCAGATAATACGTAGCAAGTCCATATCCGGAGCAGACCATAACCCCATCCTTAAAGCCATCAATATCAGTATGATTTTTCATAGATGAACTATCATCATAATCAAAATGATCGATCAGGTAATTATGTACATTTAAAACTGTTTCATAATCTGTATCACCCTTCAGCTCTTTAGATAGTTTTTCCATCTTTTCAAAATGTCTGTCCATATCCGGCTTATTGTATGGAAAATTAATTCTCACCTTTAATTTTCCTGCACTGTATTCTGTATATACCGTTTCCAGATAATATGACAGATAACTTCCACTAAGTAAGGGTTCTTTAGAGTTGTAATGACGTCCAAATGCTGCCATATCAATATGAACTAACGCATCACGTAAGGAAGTATCCTCCACTTCATAATATCTATAGGCCTCTCTGTCATAAATCTGCCTGGCAAGTTTATCATAATAATCAGATATTGATTTGATCTGGGTTGAAGAATCAGAACCAGCTGAATAAGAAACATATAAATCCTTTATCATAGTTCAATAAGCTCCTTAGGTGACTTTGCAAGACTCTCACAGCCATCCTCTGTTATAAGTATCATATCCTCTATCCTTACACCGAATTTTCCCGGAAGATATATACCCGGCTCATCAGTCTCAATCATTCCAGGTTTTACAATAGATGTATCCCTTGTATTAAAGGCTGGTGTTTCATGAATATAAAGTCCTACTCCATGTCCCAGACCATGTCCAAAATAATCACCATACCCCTGCGCGGTTATATAATCTCTTGCTATTCTGTCTACATCCTTACACATCATTCCGGGTTTAAGGTTATCCAGAACACTAAGCTGAGCTGAAAGAACTATATTATAAATCTTCTTTTGCTCATCGCTGGCTTTTCCTATGCAGACTGTTCTTGTCATATCGGAACAATATCCCTGATATATGCAGCCAAAATCCATGGTAAGGAAGTCACCCTTTTCCAGTTTTTTATCTGAAGGAATAGCGTGAGGCATAGAAGAATTCTTACCGGAAGCTGCTATGGTATCAAAGGAAAGACCTTCAGCACCATGTCTCTTCATACTATATTCAAGTTCTGCCGCAACCTCCAGCTCCGTCATACCGGGTTTAAGAATTCCAAGTATATCTTCAAATGCCAGATCACCGATATGCTCAGCCTCACGAAGAAGCTCTATTTCTTCCCGGGTTTTAATCTGCCTTGGAACAAGTAATACATCCCCTAGTGGTTCCAGGTTAAGCTGTGAATCTGACCCGCAGAGTTTATCAACCAGTTTAGAATACATTAAATAACTAATCGACTCATTCTCAAACCCCAGTTTGATAACTTTGTCCCGGGATATATACTCTTTCATTATGTCATATATAGATATTTTTGTATCATACTGTCTTACAGTAAAACCTGTGTAGCATTCCTTTTCAGCCGCTTCAGTATACCTGGAGTCGGTAATAAGTACCTTACTGTCTTTATTAGTTATTAAAGCATAGCCCTCACCACCGCGAAATCCGGTATAGTATCTTAGATTATATGGATCGGTTATAAGCAGTGCGCTTACACCCGAATCATTCAATAACTGACTATAATTGATGTTCATTTTATTTGTCACCCTTTTCCTATGATTATTCAATGAATCTATTATAACAAATAATAAATATAAATAAACCCTATCTGATTCTGCATATAATAACATTAAATGAACTGTTTTCGAAAGACGAATACTTATATATCAGTGATAATCAATATCTATATATGGATGATGGTGGACCGGATGAAATCCCAGAACTCACCGCAGAAGATGAAGAATTTATAAAAGCTATAGAAGAAAAAGTAAAAAATAAATTTTCGAATATTCTAACAGAATAAATAAACAGCCCTGTTCAAAAACTCGAACAGGGCTGTTATTTATTCTACTTAACTGTTACTTTTACTTTTTTCATAAGGCCATTTATTGTATAAACATAAATATCGCAAGAGCCTTCTTTAATACCTTTTATTTTTCCATTCTTATCAACGGTTGCAATATCAGTATCTGAACTCATATACCTTAACTTTGCTCCGTATTTCTTTGGAATAAGTTTCTTATTTTTATTTGTAAGTGTAACCTTAGCATTAATCTTAGCTGTCTTTCCTACAGCTATATTGAATTTACTCTTTTTAAGCTTTAATGTCTTAGGATTAGTATACTTAATGCTCTTCGCTCCTGCAACATAAGCCGAAATGGTCTTCATAAGGATTTCTTTATTTCCATCTACCATCTTATAGGCTGCTACATACACAAAGAAGTTCTTTTTCTGATTAATCTTCTTACCATTAATCTTGGTAACAGAAGTCTTGGTTGTAGAATTATTATTTATTGACTTAGCGGCCTTGCTGGCTTTTCTTCCACAATATTGAATATATATATCATATCCATCAGCTTCCGAAACCTTTGTCCAGCTTATCTTAACCTTATTACCTTTCTGTTTTACAGACTTAAGATTGATGATTTCATCATTCTTTACAGGTTCAGGAACCACTGTTGCTTTTTCTGCTGCTTTTACTTCAACCGCTACAGCTTCACCAGCCTTATGTGTATCGGTTTCCTTCAAACGAACATAATATGTTCCCGCAGAAAGTCCGGTAATCTCAGAGCCTAAGCAAGGCGTAACTGAACTGAAGTCATTTTGTGTAGAATACTCCATATCAGCCGTAACACCTGTAATCTTACCATCATTTCTATCAACGCTTGTCGGTGCAACTCCTGAAAGTCCTGTTGGTGCCACCGGTCCATCAGCCTTTTCAATACTCCATGAGATTTCTTTATCCTCTGTAGTATCATCACTCCATCTGTAATTGGTGGTGCTGATCAGAGAAACTGTTGCAACATAATTTCCTACATCAGTCCCTGTTGCGTTAGTCACGGTATATTCGTTTCCAGAGGCAATACCCGTCTGCTCATCACCTGTCCATTTTAGTCCAGCTACAGCAGATGGAATTGTAACAGTCTTAGGATTTACTGTAAGTTCTAAGGTTTGGGAGCCTTTAGTCATATCCGATTCATAAGAAGCTGTAATAGTTGTTGTACCCGCTTCCTTTATCGTTACTATTCCGGAATCGGATACAGTAGCCACATTCTCATTGCTACTTGCCCAGCTCCAAGCTCCGTCATTCCCAGCATTCAGAACCTCTCCCTTCAAAGAAAATTCTGCATCGCCATAGTTTTTTGTATTATCACCTGTAATTGTCACACCCGCGTTAGTTTTATCCATAAGCGTAACTATTACATTGACTGTTGAATCCTCATAATTCTTTGACGAAATCTTTACTGGCAATATAATCATATCGTTTTCTTTTGCACCTGATATCGTAGCCGTCACAAAACCAGTTGAACTATCAACGTTCCAATCTGTAATTGAAACTTCTCCGTATATACTCTCTTCTCCCGTTGAATAAGTAAGGGTTCCTGCATCCGCAGGCATCTTTCCTTCTACTGATACTGTAATCTCAGTTGTTTGATAGAACTTAACCAGTTTTATATATGAAGGTTTCTGTTCCCTTGCTTTACCTATAGAGAATGACTTCGTATTTTCACCCGAAAGCATATAATTCCCTGCCTTCGTTCCAGTCAGACTGTATGCCACAGCAGTATAATCAGTTCCTGCATCAGTCTGAGAACCTGAAACATTAACTGAAATATCATCACTATTCACAAGACCATTTATCGAAACTTCCGGAGTCTGTGCTGCACCATTAAAGGTCAGCGCCTCATCACTCCATATCAATTCGACTTCCCTCTGCTTCACATTCAATATACCGGATACAAAACTGATATCATAATTATCAGATGTCAATCCTTCCGGTGTTATGGAATAACTTCCGATATCATCATACTGCTTATATGTATAGTTATAATCCAGAGTACCATCAAGAACACTCTCTGATTCACCGTCCACAAATCCGCTGTATTCAACACCGTTACCAGCAGGTTCTTCGCCATAAATTATATTGTTATCATTAGCTGTAACAGTCAGAGGTACTTCATCTACAGTAAAGGTCTTGTTCACTGTGCCAAAATATTCACCACTACCAGAAATAGTAGCGGTATACTTTCCAGCATTATACACTGTAGTTTCAACATCATTTTGCTTATAAACAACCGTATAATCCGAATCTGGTGTAAGCGTAGTTTCGTCAAACTTTACAATAATATCCTGATCATTACCATTATATGTCAGATTCTCTACCGTTATATTACTATCTGTAAAACGGATCAAATCTTTATAAATTGCTTTAATAACAGTATCCTTGGTAATTGTTATTTTTTCACCGACAGATTTCAGGTTCTCTGTATCATCGTTAATCTGCCATTTATAAAACTTCTTTCCTTCCAATACTGTAAATCCACAGTCAGGCAGAGTAAAATCTCTATTTTCTTTAACATTCACAGTATCCATTGTACCGGTTCCACCATCACCTGCCGCAAAACTGACATCGTAAATCGTTTCAATACATTCAGGAACTTCCACTTTCACTGCTTCACCGGCTTTACGGTTATCAGTCTCCGCTATGCGGACATAATAATCCCCTGCAGACAATCCTGTGATTTCTGTACCTGTACAAGTTTTTTTAGAACTAAAACTGGAAGATGTGGAATATTCCATCGATGTCGAAACACCGGTAATCTTACCATTGTTTCCATCCACAAAAGTCGGTGCAACTCCCGAGAGCCCAGTTGGTGCTGCAGGACCATTTCCTTTTCCAATAGAGAATTTTTTTGAAACCGAACCGAGATATATACCCTTGCCCGTTACGGTAACTGTCGCTGTATTATTTCCTGCATTAATATTGTTACTGTATGATAAGGTATAGTCCTTGTTTTCCGTAAGAGTCTCTTCACCTACTTTGACTGTTACAGCAGGTTGCTGTACTGAGCCCGTATATGTCGCATCAGAAACCGTAACAATTGGCGTAACTGATGAAAGACTTACTGTAACGTTATCAAAGGTATCAGCAGTCAGTTTAACGGTATTCTCCTGGGAAGTTGATTTAATAGTTCCCGCAGTAGTATTAAACTTCACCATGCCTGATGTCGGCGCGGTGGCAGTAAGGAGTGGCTCTCCGTAGTAAGTTTTTCCATTATTAGTAAACGACGGATCAGATACTACAGTAATACCATTTCTCAAAGTGAGAGTATGCATTCTATAAATTGTTCCATAACCAGTAGTTGAATTATCCAATTGACCAAATGCATTGCGAACGTTATTTCCTGATGCATAATAGTATACACCTTGCCATGTGTTGTATTGACTGTAACCACAAACAGCACCGATATTTCTATACCCAGAAACTTGGGGTTCATATATTATGCAGTTATTAAAATTAGTCATCCTTATATAGCCACCCAGTGCACCAACATCAGCCATCCCAATTCCATAGTCTGTTCTACGTAAAACCTGTGGTTCATACAATATCACATTTTTAATTGTTGCATCGTAAGCGCTACGTATAAAGCCCCAATAATATTGTGTGTTTTTTTCGTCATTCATCCTGAGTCCGGAAATAGTATATCCACCGCCATCATATGTACCCTTGAAGTAGGTATTATACGATCCAAGGCCCAAATAATTTATATCAGCGTAAATGTCTTTGGTCTGTTTAAATTTCAGACCAATGCATTCATTTTTCTGCGAGTATGAGGCAAGATTATTCAGATCTTGAGCATTCTCAATGAGATACCAATCATCTTCTTTATTAAAAGTATAACTACCAAGTTTTTCTGTTGTTGTCTCTGCATGTACCACTGTAACCCCAGGCACAAACGGCATTAGTGCTGTCCCCAATGCAATCGTTAATAACAGCATAAATGTCAATATGTTCTTAATAATGTTCTTACTTTTCCTTTCCATAAATACAATCTCCTTCAATAATCAAATATTGCCCTGTCCAAAATCGAACAGGGCTGATTAAATCTAATATAAAATATTACTGATTCATCTGTGCAGCAACTTCTGCAGCAAAGTCCTCATTCTTCTTCTCAAGACCTTCACCTGTCTCAAAACGGATGAATCTCTTGATATTGAAGTTACAGTTGTTTTCCTTAGCAACCTTTGCGATATACTGAGCTACATTTTCCTTGTCCTCAGCCTTAACGTATGTCTGATCTACAAGGCAGATTTCCTTAAGGTGCTTTGAGAAACGTCCTTCTACAAGACCACCGAAGATCTTATTCTGAAGGTACTCATCCTTATGAGAATCAGCGATATCTCTAAGAACCTGAATTCCTTCATCTGAAAGGAAGTTGAAGAGGAACTTATTGTTCTTCTGCTCTTCATAAGCAGCCTTATCCTCATCACTCCACTTACCTGACTCAATAGCCTCCTGGATAACACCGTTAAGGATTGGCTTAGGAAGTGTTGCAGGATCTGCAAGTGAACTGTCAATAACGATCTTCTTCTCTTTATCAAGTGTCTCTGCTGAGATATCATCTCTGCTGATGTACTGAGGATTCATAGCAGCGATCTGCATTGCGATATTCTTCATAGCTTCTTTAGTAGCATCGCCTGGCTGATCATTCTGAGCTTCAACAAGTACACCAATCTTTCCACCCATGTGGATATATGAAACAACTTCATCACCTGAAATCTTTTCAAAACGACGAATTGTAAGGTTCTCACCAATCTTAGCAACCATAGCCTTGTGATGATCTTCAACTGTTGCTGAAGGATCGATAGCTGACTTATCAGCAAGGAAAGCAGCCATATCAGCATAGTTTCCATTGTTGATCTGTGTAGCAAGACCATTTACATATGTCTGGAATACTTCGTTCTTAGCAACGAAGTCTGTTTCTGAGTTTACTTCTATAATTGTAGCTGTCTTAGAATCATCTGAAATAACTGTTGCAACAACACCTTCAGCAGCGATACGGCCAGCCTTCTTCTCTGCCTGAGCAAGACCCTTCTTACGAAGGAATTCTACTGCACCATCAAAATCGCCATCTGTTTCTGTAAGAGCCTTCTTACAGTCCATCATACCGGCACCAGTCATCTCTCTAAGCTTCTTAACATCTGCAGCTGTAATAGCCATATTAGTTTCCTCCTATATTCTTTAATACTCTTATTACTCTTCTGTAGCCTCTGCTTCAACTGCTGCAACTTCTTCCTCAGCAGCCTCTTCTTCAGCAGTCTCTGTAGCACCCTCGTTAGCTTCGATAACAGCATCTGCAAGCTTTGAAACGATAAGCTTTACTGCACGGATAGCATCATCGTTTCCAGGGATTACATAGTCAAGATCATCCGGATCACAGTTTGTATCTGCAATACCGATAAGAGGAATTCCAAGAGCATGAGCTTCCTGAACGCAGATTCTTTCCTTATGTGGATCAACTACGAAAATAATCTCAGGAAGACCCTTCATATTCTCAATACCACCAAGGTTCTTCTGGAGCTTATCCATCATCTTCTTGATAGTTACAACTTCTTTCTTAGGAAGAACATCAAAAGTTCCATCCTCTTCCATCTTCTTATACTTCTTAAGTGTCTCAATTCTTGACTGAATTGTCTTAAAGTTTGTGAGCATACCACCAAGCCATCTCTGGTTTACAAAATACTGTCCACATCTCTCAGCTTCTGTCTGGATTGAATCCTGAGCCTGCTTCTTTGTTCCTACGAAAAGAACCTTTCCACCATTAGCTACAGTATCAAATACAGCCTTGTAAGCTTCATCCATCTTACCAACTGTTTTCTGAAGATCAATGATGTGAATACCATTACGCTCTGTGTAGATAAACTCATCCATCTTAGGGTTCCATCTTCTTGTCTGGTGACCGAAGTGAACACCTGCCTCAAGTAACTGTTTCATTGAAATAACGCTCATATTTTACCTCCTGGTTTTTTCTTCTGCAGATCTCATTTAAACACGTTAAACCGCCCTATGAGCTTATAACACTTTCTTTACTTAATATTTTTTGTGTTATGAAAGCGGCACCATACGTTTAAATCTGCATGATTAATCTACGGTCCGTAGACCGCGCGACCTCTATGATAGCATAAGAAAAACCCCAATGCAAGGGGTTTTTCCAGTAATTGTAAAGATTTTTTAATAACTCTATTCTAAGGAAAAACTAAAGTTTCCACCTTCAGCCTCTCCGTCTGTTTCCAGGATGATGTAAAGAGTCCCTTTTTCCAGAGCTTCAAAGCTTGAATCTACATTCTCTCCGGCAGAAACAGAAAAAAGCTCTTTCTTAGCACCATCGTTATCATAATATACTGTAACATTTCCTTTATCAAGTTTTCCTGAGTATTTTAGTACTTTCTTTGAATCCTTCACCTTCATTTCATAGACCCTGGTTCCATCAAGGGAGTGAAATGCAACTTCAGCTTTATCAGAAACATTATTTTGAACTATTAATGTCCCGGTTCCATGGCTTGTATACGAATTGCAGCCCGTAAGACTAAAGCAAAGTGCCATCAACATTAATGTTATAACTATTATGGATTTTCTTCTCATTATAAGTCTCTCCTTAAATTATAATATAAAAACTTTATGGGTTATTTTTATCATATAGCTTTTTTTATTAAGAAGTCCTTAAGAAAAATAGCACCTCAGCTCTGAATAAGCAGGTGCTATTTTAATACATTTTACAATATTATTTGGGATTTAATATTACTGTCCCTGGGTTGTCAGGATCTTTGCAATCTCTTCATATGTAGCACCCTCTTTTATTTCAAAGGTTCCGATATGAAGCTTTGAATCATACCCCTTCTCAATAAGCCATGCATTATAATCCGATGCTGACTTTACAAGTCCCTGCTCTGCAAGAAGACTTGATATGGTTTCCGAACCCATACCTGATGTAACAGTAATCTTCTTTGTTCCTGTTGACTTAGCCTCTGTAGTCTTTTCCTCAGTTGTCTTTTCTTCAGTTGTGGCTTCTGTGGTTTTTTCCTCAGTTTTCTTCTCTGTGGTAGCTTCTGTGGTTTTTTCCTCAGTAGCCTCTGTAGTCTTTTCTGTAGTTTTCTCTGTTGTCTTTTCTGTTGTAGCTTCAGTAGTCTTCTCTTCAGTTTTTTCTGTCGTCTTTTCTGTTGTTGCTTCAGTAGTCTTTTCTTCAGTTGTAGTCTTCTCAGCTTCTGTTGTCACTTCCTTAGCAACTTTTTTATCATTAGCTGAAGCTTTATTACCGGTTACACCGGCTGCATACATGATCAAGGCACCAATTATAATGCCTATTCCTATTCCTCTAAGTAAATACTTTGTCTTCATCTTAGTTCTCTCCCTGATGATCATCAATAACTGATTTAACCTCTTCTACTCCAAGTTCCAAAACCTTAGATATCTCAATAATACTGAATCCGGCATTGAACATAGCCATTACATTTCCAACTGTATCTCCGTCAGTAATGTTGATTCCCTGTCTGTCAAGGATCTCATCAAGATTAGTAACCTCATCAAGACCGCTAAGTTCTTCATCATCAAAGTCATCCAGTGATTCTTCTTTTTCCTGCTTTACTTCTTCCTGAACTTCTTCCTTCTTAGCTTTCTTATTCTTTTTATTTCTCTTATTTCTCTTTTTCTTCTCTTTCTTATCAGAAGGGAACTCAACTACCTTACTGTTTTCTTCCTCTTCATCAAAATCATCCTTCTCCTCAACCGGAGCCATCTTTGTTTCTTCTGCCTGAGGCTCCTGTTCTTGAGTTTCCTGTGCCTCTTCAGCAGACTCTACAGGAATCTCTTCAACTGTTTCCTGAGGTTCCTCTGCCGGAATTTCTTCCATAGTTTCCTCTACAGTTTCTGCAGCTTCCTCTTCAGCCTCATCACTTGCTTCTTCTACAGTTTCAGCAGCCTCTTCTGTAGCTGCTTCTTCTGATGTTTCTTCTGCAGCTTCTTCAACCGCCTCTTCCACAGCTTCCTCTTCTGTTTCTTCAACAGATTCTTC
>JAILMQ010000270.1 GCA_024692605.1 Eubacterium sp. | reverse complement strand
TTTTCTGAATCTTCTTCTTGCTGATTCCTAGTACTGCCCATCTGAAGAAAGGAATCCTACTGATGATTGCATATAATCCGTATCCGAATGCAAATCCTGCTACAAGACTGAGAAGGTAGCAAAGAGGTGCAGGCAGAATAGCATTCTTTGCGAAAACAAGCGCAACAGTAGATATTCCAAGATAATGGAATACATAGAGACCGAAGCTGTGAGAACTCATCCACTTTGTAAAACTGTTACTGAAGTCTCCGAATCTTGCCATACCAGCGAGCATTGCAAGGGACCCAAAATATGCACACGCTGCGTAGAGTGGTCCCCTGTTGACCGGCTTATCAGCATAGTTAGTTCCACCACGAACAATGAAGTTTAAAACTGCAAATGTTATACAAAGAGCTACACCTAAAATAATTAATGCCACTGCATACTTCTTCAACTTATCCATTACTTCTTCATTTGAAAATACATAGTAGCCCAGCATGAAGAATACAAAATAAAATGCACATCTATAAACTGATATGATTGGGGCATTCAGCACCTGTGCCGCTCCCCAGATTGGGAAGAAGAAAAGAGCTATCAGCCACAATGGAGTCTTCGAACCGAGTGTAAGGAGCTTTCCCTTCTCTATTTTTCTTACAAGCACAAGTATAACGCTATAAAGCCACAGAAGATGAACAAACCATAGTACTCCACTTCCTGATGCGACCATAATGAGATAGATAACAAACTTTGGCACTCCCGCTTTCGCAAGGTCTGCCGCTCCATCTGCAAGATGCATACTTACATATCCCTGAATAAACTGGAATACGAAAAGTCCTATAGTTGATGGAACAAGAAGCTTAGTTGTCCTGCTCTTTATAAATTCCTTATTCGTATGCTTATCCAGATACAGCCTTGAGCTTATACCTGCCACTAAAAATATCACAGGCATAAACCATGGATATACAAGATACATGAAGATATCGTACGGCTGAACAGTCAGATTGGTAATCTGACCAATTCCTCCTAACACTCCCTCAGCATTGTACATATAAAATACATGGTATAAAACAACGATCACAACTGTAATCCATCTAATGTTGTCTAAGTAATACTTTCTCATAATCATCCCACCTTTGCAACTATTATTAACATTTGGTTAATACTATTTTACAAACAAATAAGGAAATGTCTACCAAGTAAAGCATACATTTCCCTATATCTTATGTTATACTTAGTTGCATTATTTCGACATATTAATCATAGTCTCATAGAATCCCGGCACCATAGACGTCGCCAACACCCACGATACTGTCATAATATCTATTATCGCATGTCCAACCATGATAGGAATCGGATTTCTCTTTTTCTGATAGTAATAACATAGAATAATTGTCAGTGGAAGAAAAGATAGAAATCTATAAATAATGTATCTTCCATCAATCAGCGTTGGTATAAAACAGTGCTGAATAGCGTAGAAGAAAGCTGGAATGATAATCCCAAGTGTTTTATTCTTTATAATATTTACCCCACATCCAAGATATAGTCCATCCTCTGCAAATGCAGTTGTAACAGGAAGAAGAAAGCAATTAATTATTGCCAGAAGCTTCATTACAGGAGCAGTCATCATTGGTGGAGCATCAGGAAATTTTCCGTAGCAGAGAAATCCCGCCAGATACATTACGCCCACACCAACAACAAGAACAACGATAGATATTAATACAACTTGTCCGGCTTTCGTTTCTCCTTTCTGATAATTTATCAATTCCCAATATGTCATATCATTCTTTTTCGATACAACAACCAACAGCATAATTGTAAATATATTTACAATCGTGGCTACAATAGTCCACCAGTTACTGATTGCACTAAGTTCTTTACCTGTTATTAGGGAGCCAAGTACAAATATCAATATGAAAACAACTGAACGTATCGGAAGTAGATATGGTAATTTGTCACGATTCATATTTTTAACCTCTTATTATTATAAATATTATGATGCAGGTGTCATATCATTCATAAGCGTTGTAACCACATCTGAAATAAAGATATCTCTTTGTTTTTTACTTTTTAAGCTATATCCCATGATCAACTCAGAATTATCACCGGCAAGGAACGCAGTCTGCATTATAGATGCAAATGAAAATGCAATAAGTTTTTTCTTCTTTTCTGAAATATCACCCCTCAAAGCCATTTGAAATCCTTTCTGGGTAAGAGAAGAATTTCCCTTAGGATCATAATCTTTAAAGTCCGATATTATAGATATTTTTGCTATTGAAGGATTGGAATATATATAATCAAAGGTCTGTCTTGCAAATGAGATCAACCGTTCTAAGTCCGATAGTCCATCATCTGCCTTGTAATCAATTTTGTCAGGAGTTAATCCAAAAAGTTTTTCATTTATAATCTCCCTACTGCACTGTGCTATCAGATTCTCTTTGCTTCCAAAGTGATAATTGATCAGGCCCAATGCCACTCCACTTTTATCAGCAATCTTTCTGGCAGTAATATTATTTATATCCCCATCTGACTTTTCTATTATTTCTATAGTCGCATTAATAATAGATTTTTTTACTTCATCATTTTTCATATGGCGCCTCCTTGAACAACGTTCAAACCAATTATATTGAACACTGTTCAAAAAGTCAAGAAAAATGCGTCAACTTTTTTGATTCTATTCATTGTAAGTCTTTCCTTTTTCTCCTCTCATCACCATCCCAGCCATAATCACAGCAAAAATCACCATTGGAATCATACCTATGATTCCATTTACAGCAGGTCCAAAAATCATCAGCCTGCTTGCTTTTTCCTCAGCATTCATGTTCCAAAATAAAAGCGATACATTAGCCACTGCATTAAATACCCCATGCAAAAGTGCCGGGAACCATATACATTTTGTTTTATCATAAATAATCTCATGCAACATTCCGTTTGCTATACAATTAATCGAGAAAACTATAAGTCCGAGTACAGGAGCCCCAAGATAATCAGTGCCATATTCATATCCGCCAATTAGCATTACAGGGAAATGAAATGCCGCCCAGATAACTCCACCTATAATCCAGGTTGATACTCTTCCAAATCCTTTTCTAAGTTCCGTATAAAGAAAGCCTCTCCAACCAGCTTCCTCCCCAACTGCAACGAACATATTTATAAATCCGGCATATGTTACAGACGCAATCAATATAATTCCGGCATATAATCTAGGAGTAATACCCTGAGACTCAAGCTGCCCTATCATATCTACTCCCAAATCCTCACCCTGTTTTCTTAGATATGATGAAGCAGTAGAATCAAAAAGATCCGGATAAAGAACATAAAACAGTACTGCCCCAAGTATTACAACTACTGCCGGAACAAGTATAGCCCAGAAAATCCATCTGACATTACCCTTTAATCTCGGTTTCCATCCCATACCTTTAAGCGTCTTATTCAAGATGAATGCAATCAAAACAGGCACATACATAGCTATAACCATTCCAATTCTAAAAACACTATTTCCAGCCATCCCCGGATTCTTCACATAATATATAGATACGGGTATCTCAATTGCCCATGCGATTATATATGTAATAACAACAAACTTTATAATTTTTTTCTTATCCATTTCTTTGTTCATTTTCGTATCCTTTCCGGATTTTAGTTACATTTTCCTAAAAAAAATTAATATAGTGTCTGAATATCGAATCTGCTTATCTTGCTATAAAATACCCAGCATATAATACTCATAACTACTACAAAACCAGCACCTATAAGGTGATGAGATGAACCTGGCACTACCGCTGCACCGCCTATGAAAAGTATCATCGGAAGTATTCCCAGCATGCTAAGCCCCGTAGCAGCCCCCTGCTTAACTACTTCAGTTTCATTTTCCCAGTTGAACTTAGGGAACTTCAGATTGCACACCATTCCAAGAAGTACTGAGTAAAGAATTGCAAGTCCGGGTACTACTATCAGCCATATTCTCTCAATGGGTCCGGCACTTACAGTGAAGAGAAGTATTATCTCCATCAGCGTATAGAAGGGTGCTACGAAAATCAGATTAAATAGTATTTTTGCCCCAAGAATATCCTTCGCGCTAAGTGGCATGGTTCTTACTATCCACCAATTCCTTCCTTCGAGGGATACACTTGATGCCGTTAGTGTCATCATGCAGAAAACAAGGGCGAGCATATACGGAATCGCGTTTTCAAACTTCATATCTATCGGAAGTTCTCCTGCACTCTTTATGATCTTATCTATATCTACGAAGCCTAAAGCCACAGCAAGTATTACTGCCATAACCGGACCAACGATTGTATTTGATACATATATTCCTGATGAGAAGTATCTAGATGCCTCTTTCTTTACCAGAGCCTTCATCACAGATTCTTTCTTAAGTTCCGAGATACTGTAATCTCTATGTGCTTCTGTAACAAAAAGTCTGCGAGAGATGCCGAAGAAATATTTTCCAATTATTAGACTCGTTAGTATGATTACTGCAAGTGAAATGAGTGCATATACGGCAAGTGCTGCAAAGTCAGTATTTGTAAGCATTTCTCCCGCTATCCTTATAGGAGGGAATGCATTTTCCAAACTTACCATCTTCTCACTGAGCATGCGAGAAAGTTCAGCATTTATCTCTTCATTTAATTCTTTTCTCTCAGCAAGACTACTTACTGTTCCAACTCCTGCCTTAGATGAGATAACACCGCTTACTGCAAAGGAACCTATAACAACTACAAGCACAAGTATTACCTCAGTCAGCACCTTATGGCGGTTTCTTGCGATAATTGCTGCAAAGACTATTCCAACCCACGCAGCGATAGCTGTTGGAAGGATTGGGCTTATAATACATACAGGAAGGATGGAGATATAGAACAAAGCTCCGCATCCTGTCTTGATGCCATATATAGTCATAGAAGGGATGATTACAGCAAGTCCAACAACCAGATTATCAAAATACATTCTGAAAACTCTTGATGCTACTATGCTCTTTCCATCAATTGGAAGTGCTGATATCATCTCCAGATCACGTTCTCTGTATATAGCAGCCTTTGCTCTGTAGATTCCAACTACCAGATTAATCATTCCCGCCAGCATAAAGTAGAGAACCGGAATATATTCTGTGGCCCCGATTTCGCCCAGGAGCATGCTCTGCATTACTATATATCCAGCAAGAAATACGTACAGAACAACAAGAACTCCAAAGAGAAATCCCTTCTGTTTCTTCACAGCAGGATCCTTCACATGACGCAATTCATTTATTCCAAGAAAATTAATTAATTCCATTTTTATAAGAGTACGAATATTCATTATTCAGCCTCCAAATCTTTCCAAGTCACTATGACAATTAATTACTAAACACTCTCCATAAAGAGTTCTTCCAGGGACTCTCCATCCTTAACAACTTCACTCATCATGCCACTTGCCAGAAGCTTTCCACTCTTTATGATTGCAACCTTGTTACAGAGCTTCTCGGCAACTTCAAGCACATGTGTTGAGAAGAAGATTGCACTTCCCTGCTCTGTCATTTCTTTCATTATCTCCTTCAGGATAAATGCCGCCTTAGGATCAAGTCCCACAAAGGGTTCATCCATTATTAGGAGCTTCGGGCTATGAAGAAGTGCGGATATTAAAACCAGCTTCTGCTTCATACCATGAGAATACGATGATATAAGATCACCGATAGAACTTGTTATCTCACACTTATCTGCATATTCTGTAATCTTCTGCTCACGCTCCGCAGCTGATACATTATAGATATCTGCCACAAATTGAAGGTACTGTATACCAGTCATAAATTCGTATATATCAGGATTATCAGGGATGTATGCTATCCTGCGCTTAACCTCCATAGGATTATCCTTGATATTTATTCCATCGATTATTACATCGCCCTTATCAAACTCATGTATTCCGGTAATTGCCTTAAGAAGCGTTGTCTTACCTGCGCCATTATGTCCGATAAATGCATAGATATCACCAGCTTCAACTGTAAGTGATATATCCTTTATTCCCTTATCTGTTCCTTTATAGATTTTGTCTAAATTCTTTATATCCAGCATGACAATGACCTCCTATATACTAGTCAAGCACCAGTCCGTTTTGTCTCTTAACTAAAAGCAAATAAAAATGGATGTATTATTTGTATCACTCTTTGTAATACAGATAATACATCCACTTTTTTCTCTTGTCAAGATATTTTGATTTATTATTTAATTCACTATTTTACTTTACCTACTCCGTAGTGAAATAAGTCAGTTCAACCTTTTGCGGATCTCCACCATTTTCAAGAATTGTAAATGAATTCTCTTTTTGATTATATTTCAGATATCTGGTGGTAGAATTCTTACCCCATTCCATATCTTCCCTTAAACACTTATCAGAACATAGATAATAATATATATCCGTTCCGCCATACATTATTCTGGTGGCACCAAAATCGCTGTGCCATACATATACATCTGTAAATTTCGTAGGTTTCGATCCATCATCAAAACCTACAAGGAATTCCATACTCCCATCGTCATTTAAGTCCACCAGATAGTATCCAAACTTTTTAGAATTATCCTTATAATCATCTATAGGATCGATATCATATCCGGACCCGGACCATTTTTCAGAAAAAGCTTTATAATATATATCTCTTGTTGTACTGTACCATTCATCAGGTCCCTTTTCCTTAAGCTTTAAAGCCTTATATGCCAAAAACATTCTTGTTCCAAAGGCTCCACAAAGCACAAGAATCAAGACAACTATGATTATTATACCTTTTTTATTCATAATTCCTCCAAGCTTCAACAATTACAATTTTTTTAATCATTGCTCTGCTTCGTATATCAGTTCTCCCAGAACACGGAGCAGGCTATCCATTTCAATAGGCTTACTGATATGTGCATTCATGCCTGCATGTATAGAACGCTGAACATCTTCGTCGAAGGTATTTGCCGTTAATGCAATAATTGGAATCTTCTTAGCATCTTCTCTTTCCATCGATCGAATCGTTCTTGTTGCTTCAAGACCATCCATTACAGGCATTCGAACATCCATAAGAATTGCGGCATAGATCCCGGCTGTGCTCTTTTCGAACATTTCAACTGCAGCCTTGCCATTCTCGGCATAATCAGTCTTTATATTCTCAATCTCAAGTGAATCCATCAATATTTCCGCGTTGATCTTAACATCTTCAGCTAAAAGAATTCTTCGACCACTTAGCTTAGCTTTATTCTTCTTTTTGAATAGTCCCATATTGCTCTTACGTGCAATCTGCTCAAACTTATCTATAACATTATTTGCAAAAAGAGGTTTGCTAAGGAAATATTCTACTCCTACCTGATTTGCTTCCTCTTTAATATCCTCCCAATTATAAGCAGTTAATGCAACTATGGTACTTTCATCACTATAGAGTTTCTGGATTTCTTCAGAGGTTTCTTTTCCATTCATACCCGGCATATTCCAATCCATCAGCACCAGATTATATGGTTTTTTCTTTACATGCTGCACTTCCATCTTTCTAAGTGCTTCCTGACCGCTTGTACATATGTCAGCCCGAATACCAACCTCTTCCAGTATAGTTTTTGCATGTTCCATTTCTATGGGATCATCATCAACTATAAGAATATACATGTTTTCCAGATCAATCCTTGAATCTTGATCTGTATCCTTCTTACTACTATTCTGAAGAACTACTGACAGGTAGAATTCTGTTCCAACACCATCTTTAACTTCAGCTTTTATAGAACCGCCCATCATTTCAGCGACTTTCTTTGTGATTTCCATTCCAAGGCCACTATCATAATTGTTAATACCCTTGCCTGTATCCTTGATACAAAAACAAATGGTTGGAGAATTATCAACTTCAGTATTTATTTCAACTATTAATTTGATCTTACCAGGCGCAGCGGTACACCTTACTGCATTTGATAAGGCATTTAGTAACATAGTCCTAAGCTTATTCTCATCACCGTAATAAAGGCTGTCAATCTGATTAATAACCTGACATTCATATTTTAAGCCCTTATCATTACACTGTGCTGAGACTGTGGAATTGATCTGCTCCAGCATAGCATTTAATGAAAAATCTTCCTTATTAATTGACACCAGGCCGGATTCAATACGACTCATATCAAGAATTTTATTTATTATACTAAGAAGATCGTTTGCGCTATCCCCTATTTTTTTAAGATAATCCTTTGTTTGATCGTCCAGTTTTTCATTTCTGAGAGCAAGTGAGTCGAGGCCTATGATGGAATTAAGTGGCGTCCGGATCTCATGACTCATTCCGGAAAGGAAGGAGGTTTTAGATCTGTTAGCTTCTTCCACTGATCTCAGTGCCTCCTCAAGAGCCTCATTCTTAGCCATGGTCTCTCGTATCTCTGCATCAACATCAGTAATACCTATTATAATAAATTGCTCATCCTCCATTAATGAAACCTTCATGGTAACATATACCGGACCATTATCTCCCATGTGACGATATGTCATGACAAATGTATTCTTTTTTCTAAGGGCCTTCATAAGAGCCCTTCGATTCATTGCCTGAAGGAATGAATCCCTGTCGTCAGGATATACATTTTCTGCAAGTTCCTTCTTACAGTCACTGAAAAAATGCCATCCCCTTCGAACTTCCGAAAGTCCACTACCATCCTCGCCATGACGGTATTCGACATATTCTTCTGTATCTTTATTGATATAGTACATATCAATATAATCACGTGCCAACGACTCAGCAATATTCGTATACATGATACTTGTACTTACAGCACTTTCATACGCTTCCTTAGTCATGGCATGTTCATGCTGAATACGTACCATATCTGTAACATCCTGGCACATGCCAAGAACACATAATCTTCCCATAGTATCAGTATATTTTAGTTTAGTTGTCTGTAACTGGCGCTGATTACCGGCAGCATCCAGTACATCTTCAAAGAAAACATAAGAATTGCTGAGGGATAGAGCTATCTTATCTGCTTCTACGAAATGTGCAGCTGTTTCTGCATCAAACAACTCATAATCCGTATGCCCTAATACTTCCTCTGAGTTTTCCTTATGTGCGTATTCTACAAACTCTTTATTACATGCCAGATACACACCTGTTTTAGCATCCTTTGTATAAGCCATACCCGGCATGTTATTCAGAAGGGAATATATAGTATCCTTAAGAGCTGTTACTTTCTTTGTTTCTTCCTGTCCACGTCTGAATTCTTCCTTTTCATCTGCAGCAACAAAGGTATGAAGCATACAGGTTCCTAACATATATCCAATGGAATATACGGGAAGCAGAGGGAAAAGCAGCTGTATGAAAAGAAGAACTGCCATAATAATTCCAAAAGATGCAATTATACGATAACGTTGTTTTTTTGCTGATACCTTATCCAGCTGGAATGATGAAGTGATGGCAAAAATAGAAATAAGCAAAAACATCAGTATCTGACATGTAAGCACTCCATAGCGTACCGGGAGAGGCTTATAATTGCATTCATAATCCACTTCGAAAAGTATCGGAACAAAAATATTTATAACAACAAGAAATGTAATCAATACGGCGATTATATGACCCGTTAAAACAATAAACCGGCCAAACTTATGCTTTTCATTCAGGTATGCAACTGTGAACTGTGCCCAAAAGAATATACTTATTGACATAGCAATAAAATACACGGTTGTATCGGCAAAAAGGAGTCTGTCAAGCTTCCTGCTTTCAAGAATACCCCATAAAATATCAGTAACATGATAAATCAAAACCGCAATCAAAAATCTCCTGTAAACTTTCCATACAGGTCTGTTATATGATTCTTTAGGATTTAACAGAATATCTTGATTAACAACCAGTTCTACCAATATTGCAATCAGGCCAATTGCAGAATAATACATACTCTTTTATCCTCGTTGTTGTTGTTTTTCTTTCAGTTTACTCTTGTTCTCATACATTGTCTGATCAGCACGTTCATACACAACAGCCACCTTTGAATCCTGATCATACTTTGACATACCCAGGGCTACTACAATTCCGCCATTTTCTATTGCCTCTTCATTATGACGGTTCATCTGTCCTATCAAGTCTTCAATATTGGCATAATCATCACCTTGAGAAAGCACTGCAAATTCATCTCCGCCCACACGGAACACAGGGCTTCGCTTGAAAATTGTACATATTATCTTACAAGCATCACGAAGGTACTGATCTCCGGCCTTATGTCCTTCAGTATCATTTACCTTCTTAAGGTCATTTACATCCAGAATTGTAATAGCAAAAGCAGGGGCACGATTCATTTCAATCTGTGCATTAATTCTCTCTTCATATACGCGATATGCATTTCTATTCTTAACACCTGTAAGGGCATCGATGTTAGCTTCTATTCGCGCCTGAGCAAGTCGTCTGCCATATTCCTCTTCGTGACGAACCTGTGAATCTATATCATTTAAACCGATTATCAGACGAGCACCTTCATCCTCCTCTAACAAAGCAGCCTTAAACTGAACATAGCGAGGTTCACCCTCTATAATCATCCTGCAGCTCAAAGTAAAGATGCCACGCTGTTCAACTTCAGCCATAACATTTTCTTTGGTAAGCGCTGTAAGGAAACGGTTCTGGTCTTCTGAATAAATTCTAAGAACTGCCCATTCTTTGGAATCAGCAAAGAAGTCCTGACCATCTCCATGTCTTTCGAAAAGATCAAAATCACCTGAAGCATTAAACTCTCGATACTGACCTGTTTCCGGTACAACAACATATATACAGAAGAAATCACCGGCAAGGGCACTAATTCTGTCGTAGGCTATCTGTTCCTCTTTTACCTGCGCAGCTGCATTATGCTCCTTCATCTGCTCATCAACATTTGTTATACCCAGGATAATATATCTGTTATCATCCTGCATTCGGGTAATCTTCATACTTACATATATCGGATCATTTTCTCCTATTATCCGATAGGTCATCATAAACGAATTATTCTGTTCAAGTACATCTTCAAGAGTCTTTCTATCCAAAGCCTGCTTTACGCTGTCGCGATCCTCAATAAATACATCTCTGTCAATTGTATCCTGACATGCTTCAAAGAAATGCCAGCCTCGCTTTATTTCAATAAGACTACCATCTTCCTCATTGGTATTATATTCAATATATTCCTCTGAATTAAAATCAATATAGTACAGATTTTTGTATCCAAGTGCTAATGCC
>JAILMQ010000265.1 GCA_024692605.1 Eubacterium sp. | reverse complement strand
CTGATTTCCACCCTCGAGCTCGATCTCAACGCCAGCAGGAATAATAGACTTGATGAGCCATAATGCACTCACTTCAACGGTTCTGCTGTATCTGTTGCCGGCTTCATCCTCAGCGGATATCTGGAAAGTCTTACGCTTATTCTGTGAATCAAGGGTGAACTCTGCACGGCCGTTATTTACAGAAATAGTATCACCGTTAACAGAAGCCTTCAGCAGATGTTCATCCACAAGAGAAATCTTAATTGTATCAGCATATACCTTATCATTTGAAGTGATGTCAGCATCAGCAGATACAGATGCAGATACAAGAAGCTTTGGAGCATCCTTATCTATCTTGAATTTCTCATTTATAGGGATACCTGCTGTTCTTGCACCATCAGAATTTCTCTGAAGGTATACAAAGCTCATACCCTCAATATATGTTTTGCTTGGTGAATATACACCGCCAAGTGCAGTTGAGATACCATATCCATCAGGAGCACTGAGTGTCACATCAGAAACATAGTAATCATTATTTCCTTTAACACCACTGTAGCTGTACGCCTTACCTGGTGCAGGAAGATAACTGATACTGAACTCAGCTTCGTCACGGGCTTCTTCAAATTTCTCAGTTTCTTCTACAGTTGCACGGACGATATATGTACCCGGCATAGTAGGCTTATTTTCGCTGAATTCCATCACACTTGAATTAGCATAAGTATATGTAACTTTACCGTCCGAATTAGTCTTAACGCTCGGTGAATAATTAACTCCGTAATATGTATCATCAATACTAACCGTGATATCAGGAGTCTTCTTCTCTACTTCAGGATCTTCTTTCTTTTCCTTCTTTTTCTCTTTCTTTTCTTCTTTCTTTTCCTCTTCCTTCTCTTCTTCCTTTACATCGTTCGGATGCTTCAGTTTGAAGGAAACACTGTATAATCTACCGGCCAGATCATAAGCCTTCACATAGCAGTTCTGAACCTCGCCTTCTGTTGCGGTAAATGTAAGATCAGCCTTATATGAATCTCCAACCTCATTTACTCCGTTAGATCTTGTATAAGTTGTACTCTGTGTCTCAACCTTATCAAGATATGTATCTGCTACTGAGAGTTTAACTTCTTCAGCTACAACCTCATCACCATCACTGACAGATACAGCTTTTCCATCAGCCATTATATCTCCTGAAAGAGCCGGTGCTTTTTCATCGAAAATAACATTCTTAAGAACAGGAAGCATATCTGATGCAGGATAACTATTAGTTAATGCACCATCCTGAGTTCTTTTGAAAACAAACGTTATATCATCATTGTAAGCACCATCAAGTTCAGATGGGAACAGATCATCTTTTGTGAATGATAATGTATTACTGAAACTGATCAAATTATCAATATCTGATGGTTCAGCAGGCTCGTCTGATATAGGAATTCCACCATCGCCTTCTGTTATAGGAATTCCGTCACCCGGAAATTCCTGACTTGGCACATAATATGTACCTATCTGATATCCGGAAGGAGCATTCAGAGTAACACTATCCTTAGCATAATATTCGTTTGCCAGACCTGAAACTGAAGGTTTAACACCTGAAGGAAGCTCCAGCACATCAATAGTGAGTATCTGTGCTTCCGACTCAGCATCTTTATATCCATTAGATCCGGGAGCTACAACATAAACCACATAATTTCCCGGATAAACAGGAAGACCATCATAATAGAATTCAGTTCCTTCATAACCATATTCAAAATGCCAGTCACCCTTATATCCATCTGAGAATGTAACATATTTATCCAGATTGTATTTTACTCCGAATAACACATTATCAGGCTTTTCAAAAGTGATATCATTATCAGCACCTACAGCATTTATAGCTTTGCCATTGAAAGAACCGACTACAGGATTTTCATAAGCCTTGCCTCCTATTTCAAGATAGAATGCACCACCATCACTTTCTATCCAGGTATCTTCTTTAGTTTCAATTTTAATTGTTATCGGTTCAGAATTGTAGCTTGACATAGTAAACTCTTCGGTAACAAATATTGATCCATTATTCTCAAAATAACTACTTGTGAGATGAAGTTCTTTTGCTTTCACACTGCAACCCGAAGAAACACTAAAGGATGTTCCCATAGCAAAAAGGTTATCTTTAACATAAATGACCAGATCACTGTTATTAAGCGCATTTGTTTCAATAGTCACACGGGCGCCTTCTGATATAGTTAACTCTGTCACATCACTCAGCTTATATTCCTGTCCATCTTTGTTCTTGTAAGTATCCCCGGTCAATGAAAAATCTTCACCATCCGTATCATTCTTAGTAATAGTAAGTTTTGTAGGATCATAACCATCAGCGGATGCAGGATCTGCTTTTTTTGATCCGGCACCTGATGTACCCTTACTTGCTTTCTTGGAACTGCCGGACTTTTCAGTGTCAGACTTTGCAGTGTCAGACTTTGCAGTGTCAGACTTTGCACTACCCTTTTTACTTACTGCAGATGATTCTGATTCTATGGATTTAGCCTTCTCTTTGCTTTCCTCAGATGCAGGCTCAACCACCACATCAGCTTCGGCCTTTTCAGCATCCGAAGCACTGGCAGTCTCCACAGCCTCTTTTGTTTCAGCAGCACTAGCTTTTATACTCCGGTAAGCCGGAACACTTCCAACAGCAATGGTAACAGCAAGAAATCCTCCTAAAATCCTCTTCAATATTTGTTTTTGTTTTATCTCTCTCTTCTTCATGATCACACCTCTTTACTTCCACTCTATAACGGTGTCTTCAGTGATTTCTTTATTGAAGTCCCAATTCCAGCTTCCACTTGCAGCCGGTTTTAGTTTAGGCTTAACTGCCTTTTCCCCCTTCTTAACTGTCTGTGTTCCAAATACCTTTCCACTGTATTCAAATGTAACTGTTGCCGTCTTACTCAGCAGTGCCTCCAGTTCCTCTTTTGTCGGAATAATACTTCCGCCATCATCAATAACTGTGATGAGGAACTCAAGAACTGAATCAGGAAGCGTTGAGTAATCAATATCAGTCGGGTCAGATACATAATCAGTAGTTGTATCATCCTCGTAAATGATTACTTCCTTACCCTTTTCAACAACAACCTCTTTATCTGAGATTGTTCCGTCTTTATATACAAGTCTCGTAGTTACCTTTCCATCAAATACGGAAACTCTTGTGTACTTAATTCCGTCTATCTCATAGATATACACGCGGAATATTGTTCCTCGAACTGACATAGTTGAGTTCGGTGTATTGATCTCGTAAGAGGAATCTTTTGAAAGTTTATTCTGTATATCATTTGTGACAGCTCCGGAAAGAAGCTCTATTTTAGTTTTGCTGTTCTGGGCATTTCCGGTAGCATTCAGCTTTAGCTTCGTGCCCTCTTCCAGATGCATGAACTTGTCCTCGTCAGCCTGAAGGATCATCTTTCCCTTATCAAGGGAAATCTCATCTCCGGACTCCAGGACCATATTTACATATGGTTCAATATCACCTGTTTTTTCACGTTTTACATTTGCCTCACCTTCAACCTCAAAAACCTTCAGAAGTCTGTATGAGTCTTCTTTGAAAACTACGAAAAACAGTACAGCCGCAATGGCAAGAACTGCCACAACAGCACCTAAAATAATAAATAATTTCTTCTTTCCCATAAAAACCACCACATTTAAAATCTTAATAA
>JAILMQ010000263.1 GCA_024692605.1 Eubacterium sp. | reverse complement strand
CTCGTAGAGAGATAGGACAGAATAAAGCTTCTAACTGTATCAGGTTTTTACATATTGATAACTCCGGATACATAATAACCTATAACAAGGATCCTAAACGAAGAAAGATATTAGCAGAAAAAGAAGGCATTAAGTACCAGGGGACACCATATATCCCTCAGCCGGCGGAGCAGATAGATTCTACTCTTGCACAAGCAATGCCGGGGGATGAATACGAGGTAGCAGGTAAAAGTTATAAACTTATGAGAGGTATATATCATCATCCGTCTACCGATGATCTGTCAACAGATGATGATATGGCATTTTACTATTCTGATGGATTTTTTGAGGCAGGTAACAGCGCTCAGTACAAATATGATGAACATCTTGCAACAGCATCTATAAATATGGCGTTTGCGGCTTCTTATCTGAACACAGGTGAATATCTTAAAAGACATACAGCAGGAAGGTGGTATCTGGCACAGATAGGATGTGACGAGCAGACTATATATGTCAATGATTATGATACCAAAAAGCCCGGTACTGACAGTATCGGAGTTATGATGGGACAGAAGAAGCTGAAGGATATTAATGATAAGGAAACCGGAACTATACTTATACCAATCGCAATCAGAAGTGCCGGCTATGAAGCTGAATGGGCAAGTAATGTAACTGTTGGTGATGGTTCACTTTATAATGGAGAGCATCAGGGCTTTACTGAATCAGCTGAGAAGGTGTTTGGCGCAGTAAAGAGATATATATCCAAATACAATCTTCAGGATAAAGTAAGGGAAGGAAAGGTTAAGTTCTGGGTTGCAGGCTATTCCCGTGGTGGAGCAGTTGCGAATATTCTGAGTAAAAAGCTTCTTGAATACGAAGCATATCAGTCGGATGATCCTAAAAATACCTATATCCCTGTGGTTTATGGATATACATTTGAAGCACCTCAGGGTGGTGTTGACAATGCTGAAAAATTTGAGGGTGATGATAAGGCAAGATACTATTGTATCCACAATACCATCAACTATGCGGATCTTGTACCTCTTGTTGCTCCATCAGGAATGGGCTTTAAGAGATATGGTGTTGATCACTATGTTCCCGGAACCCAAACTCTTAAAACTCCTAAAAAAGTAGTTGGAACACCACTACATGCAGGCGGTGGTATTAAAACTGTCACCTTATATAGTGACAATGATCCTATATATACAAAGCTGAATGGAACAGATAACCCAGAATATACATCTCGTCGGGATAAAATGGTTAAACAGCTTGAAGCTATAGATCCGGATTATGTATATGATGATTATTTTAATATAGCTACTATGAATTTTATATTCGGCTCCATGATACAGGAGGTGGATGGATACAAGATAAGTGAAGAGAGATTTATACGTGATTTTATAAGCCAGCTGCAGGAAACAGCAATGACATCCCGTGCAGAATATGCAACTACTGTACAAAAAAATAACGGAAATACATATGGTACCTTACAGGAGGCTGCTTCAGGACTTATGGGTATTGTTTTCGGACTTGATGGGGAAAAATCCAGAGAATTTGTAAGTCGTGCTTCTACACTTATGTCAAGAATGACTACAGGTGAGCAGTATCATATATGGGATGACGTAATAGGTGACTGGCATACCCTGAGCGAGGAAAAGAAACAGTACTATATAGACTTTATCAATAAAAAGCTGGAAGAAACTGATGCTTTGGAGCTGATGGATACGAAGGATCAGGAAACTGTAAAAAAGAGCATAGGTACTATGCTTTTAGTCGTGCTCAAATTAACTGATTATGATTATGGAAATAAATATTATAAAGAAAAAGAAGGCATAAACTACGACATGGTACTTTTAGGCTCATTTCTTTATAATGCTTCCAGAATAATGGGAGCGCACTATCCAGAGGTTAATATAGCCTGGGCAAGGATTAATGATAGTTTTTATGATGAAGAATTCCAGGCATATAAAGTTAATAGTCCCGTCAGTGTGGGTAAGCCGGTTGCTACGGTTAAGAATGATTATGTTTCAGAAGATGAATCAGAAGAAACAGATAAAACACTTGTTGAAGGTGGAAAAGTTAATAATCTGTATGGAACCAATATTGTAAGACTGGATACTAACCAGATAACTGGAAAATCCGGCGTCTATGAAAGCTGTAAAGGTGAGACCATCATATATGATATTAAGGATGAAACAAATGGTGTTACCTCCAGAAATCAGGTATACAGTGATGGGATAAGGCTTGATTCCAGGGGTGAAGACGTGGTTGACTTCACAGTAACAGCTTATTCGTATTATCTTGGAACAGAAAGTGAAAAGGCAGTTTATAAGATCAGGCTTTATGATAATTGTCATAAGATTATCGTAAAATCAAAGAAAACTAATTATGCAGGTGATGAGCCTGAAGAAATCCAAAAGAGCTTTAGATATCCAGAAGGAAGGGACGTTACGATTGCTGCAACTATTCCTCAGAATATGATTTTTGATCACTGGGTAGTTACTAATGAAGATGGTGAAGTTATTACAGATAAAATCTTTGGTTCAGATGACAGCGGTAAGAAAGAAAAGTCTACATTCAGCTTTAAGGTTCCGAAGTATAGTGCTATAGGTGAGCATAGTGATTATGAGCTTACCTTTACTGCCAGCTATACTAATAGGGTAAATGAAATCTTTGCGGATATAGCTGCTCCTGTTGCAGGTGAGAAGCTGGATAATCAAGTGGATATATTCTGGAACAGGGAGGAGGAAGAAACCTATCCTGACGAAGAAGTTGACATAAGTTGGAATTATCTGAAGGATGATACGGAAGAAGTTGGAGAACTTATCAATGATACTGCTTTTCATGGAACTACATATGCTGCAACCTTCTTTGTAAAAGGGGATAATATGGATTTCTCCGATAAAACAAAAGTTACATTTATAAATAATGACGGAATTAAATCATCTAAAGTAACTTACAATAAGGATAAGGGAGATATTAGAGTTGATGTGGTTTTCGAACCTACAGATGGAGAGAGTGATGTGCCTGATACTGAAACCACTGATTACTATAATCTCACAATAAAAGCTCAAAGTACCACAGGTATAAGTTTTGAACCTAGTGTGATTATGAGTGAAACTTTTAAAATTAAGGCGGGTTCAAAGGTTACCAGACTTCCATTGGAAATAGAAGGATACACATTTTCCATTTGGGATCGTTTCAATAGCGGTATATCTTCAACTAATTTAGATATTGAGAAAGAGTTGAGTTTTACTATGCCGGAAGAGGATTGCACTGTAATAGCCATGTATAAACCATGTGTAGAATCAGTTGATATAAGTATAGCTGAGCCTGTAGCCGGTGAAAACATGGCAGAAAAGCCTGAAAGCTTTGAGATAATTCTTGGTAAAAAGAAATACAAGGTTCAGGACAAATCTATAAAGCTCTTATGGAATCCTGAGCCTGTGGATGGAAATGCAGATTATGATACAACCTATATCGCAAAAGTTTCATTAAAAGCTTTAGCCGGAGTAATATATTTATATAATGAAGACGGTAATGAAGTTATGGCCGGAAATTATCTGGATATAGCCAAGGATATAGATGTAAAGGTAAATGATGAAGAAGTATCAGGTATAGAACTAATAGATGATACAATTTATTACACCTTTGGTATTACTGATAATGAAAGAACTATCCAAAACATTATTTATCCTGAGAATGTAAGTGGTCTGGATAGAAATGTTACTGCTGAAGAAATAGAAGGTATGCTTCCTGAATATATTGATATTACAGTTGCTGACAGAAGCGTAAGTGAGCTTTCTGTTGAATGGTCAGAGCCACAGGCAGTTGATATGTCAACTCCTGATGAGATAGACTGGCAGGTTCAGGGAAAAATCAATATTCCTGATTATCTGGTAAACAGCAAGGAACTTGATGAAGAATTTACAATGCATTTTTATACTGTACCTATGGAGCGTACTGCAAGCCCTATAGCAAGTCTTGAACCAGGCGTATATAGAGAGCAGCAGGTTGTGTTACTCAACTGTTCTACACCGGATGCAAAGATTTATTATACCACAGACGGAACGGATCCCGGAACAGATGGAATTCTTTATGAAAGCGGAAGCTTAATAAATATATTCGAAGGAAAGGATTTTGGTTCATACGTAGAGCTGCGGGTAATAGCAAAGTGTGCCGATCATAAGGATAGTGAAATTGCCAGATATAATTACATGTACAGTAATGAAGTGTCTGTTCCGACAGCGGAAGACTTTACATATGATGGTAACAGCCATAATGTCATAGATGGTGATAAGTTCTATACTCTATCCATAGAGTCCGGTGAAAATGCATCGATAGATGGTAATGGCAATGTAGTCGCAACAGATGCAGGTGATGTTAAGGTTACTGCTAAGATAAAAGATGGCTATGTATGGAAGCTGAAAAGGCGAGGTGGTGAAGAAAGATATACTACAGATGACCAGACTATAGAATTTACTGTTAACAGGGCAAGTATCAAGGATGCTGTAGTAGAAGAGATTAAGGATCAGACCTATACAGGTAAGGAAATAATTCCTGAGTTTAAGGTTACTTTGGGAGATATAATACTTGAAAAGGATAAGGATTATAAGATAAATGCTTCTGATAACATTAACATAGGAACTGCAAAGCTTACTCTGGAAGGAATCGGTAATTATATGGACAGCATAGACGCTTCATTTAAGATAATTAAACCGGATGAAAACAGCTCTGATTCTGATGAAGACAGTGAGCTTCCTACAGCCGAGTCTACTGACAAGGCTATCAAATCCATGAAGACAGATGGAGATGTTAAGGATTCATCCTTTGGTAAGCTTAAGCTGAAGGTGGTTAAGAGTACTAAGAACAGTAATAAACTTAAATGGAATAAGGTTTCCGGGGCAACAGCCTACAGGATTTACGGTAACAAGTGCGGTAAGAGGAATACATTTAAGCTTATAAAGACAGTAAAGGGTAATACTTTTAATCATAAGAAGCTGAAAAAGGGAACTTATTACAAGTATATAGTAGTTGCTGTAAAGAATGTAAACGGAGTAGAGAAAACCGCAGCGGTTTCCAAGACCATTCATGTGGCTACAAAGGGTGGTAAGTTTACCAATATTAAGAGTATAAAACTTAATAAGAAGAAGCTTACTCTAAAGAAGAACAAGAGCTTTACCATAAAGGCAAAACTTACTAAGCAGTCAAAGAAGCTGAAGTACAAAAAGCATGTTGGTCTGAGATATGAGTCAAGTAATGTAAAGGTCGCAAAGGTGACCAGGAAAGGCAGGATAAAAGCTATAGGTAAAGGTACGTGCTATATCTATGTTTATGCTCAAAATGGTGTTGCATCGAAGATAAAAGTAACGGTAAAGTAAGCCTGAAATAGTATAAAATCCACTTGTGCCTTTTAGCTAAAAACATTATAATAATGGTAGTTGGTTAATTGTTTAAATCAGATGATTATAAAGGAGGGGCTTATGGCAGCGTTGGTAAAGTGTCCCAAGTGTGGATCAACGAGACTTGAGCCGGTCAAAACAGCTAGGGGGCTGGCCGGTAAGATGGGTGTCAAAGTTTATTTATGTCTTAATTGTGGCAAACAGTCTAAAATCAAAGCCCCCAAATAATACAAACGATATAAGAGCTCGGAGTTATTCCGGGCTCTTATGCTAAATAGGAGGATGAAAATGGAAAGACTTTATTTGAATGACGGCTGGAAATTCAGCGAGAGTTACCGGGATGATATGATAAAGCCATCTTTTGATGAAAGCAGCATGATGGAGGTGAGAATCCCTCATACTGTTAAAGAAGTACCATTTCACTATTTTGACGAAAGTGAGTATCAGATGCTCAGCTGCTACAGAAAGACCTTTACTGCTCCGGAGCAGTGGAAGGGAAAATCTGTTAAGCTTACTTTTGATGGGGTTGCTCACGAAGCGGTTGTATTTTTAAATGGCGTCAAGATTATTTCCCACCATTCGGGATATACGGCATTTACTGCAGATATAAGTGATAGTCTTGTGTTCGGTGAAGAAAATGTAATTACAGTCAGGTGTGACAGCAGAGAGAGCCTGAATATACCTCCTTTTGGGTTTGTCATTGATTATATGACCTATGGCGGAATTTACAGAGATGTTTATATAGATGTAAAGGACAAGGCTTATCTGAAGGATGTTTTTATTACCACCAAGCTTGCAGACAGATATGAAGAAGAGGGTGTTATAAAGGTTAAATCCTCCCAGACAGTTTCAAAGATACAGCTTTCTGAGGGAGTTAAAAATGAGGACTTTATTATCAGACAGCTGATAAGACCTTACGGTGATGAGGATTATAAGGAAATATCCAAGGGAACCATAAAAGAAATCAGAGGAAAAAGCAGTGAATCGGAAAAGGAACTGCTGGTTAAATCCTACTGCGGTGAAGTGACTTTATGGGATGTAGATAATCCTGCATTATATGAGATAAAAACAGAGCTTATTGAAAGTACTGAAACTGGTGAAAAGGTTATAGATGAAAATATAACAAGAATCGGTTTCAGAAGAGCTCAGTTTAAGGTGAATGGTTTTTATCTGAACGGAAAGAAGATAAAAATCAGAGGACTTAACCGTCATCAGAGTTACCCTTATGTTGGATATGCCATGCCGGAAAGCATGCAGAAGAGAGATGCTGATATCCTGAAGAAGGAACTTGGACTGAATGCTGTCCGTACATCACATTATCCGCAGTCACAGCATTTTATTGATCGCTGTGATGAGCTGGGACTTCTTGTATTTACAGAGTTCCCCGGCTGGCAGCATATTGGTGACAGTGACTGGAAGGACCAGGCGGTGGAGAATGTCCGTGAGATGGTTACCCAGTACAGGAATCATCCATCTATCATCCTTTGGGGTGTGAGAATTAATGAATCCGTTGATGATGATGAATTCTATACAAGAACTAATGAAGTGTGCCGGGAGCTGGATCCGTCGAGACAGACCGGTGGTGTAAGGTGCTACAAGAAGGGCAGCTTCCTGGAGGATGTTTATACTTATAATGACTTCTCACATACCGGAGATAACAAGGGCTGTGAGAAAAAATCAGACATTACCTCCAATGTAGATAAGCCTTATTTTATAAGTGAATATAATGGTCATATGTATCCTACAAAGTCCTTTGACTGGGAGGAACACAGAATGGAGCATATGAGACGTCACGCCAATGTAATCAATGAGGTTGCGAAGCAGTCTGATATAGCCGGTTCCTTTGGCTGGTGCATGTTTGATTATAATACCCATAAGGACTTCGGAAGCGGAGACCGTATCTGTTACCATGGGGTAATGGATATGTTCAGAAATCCTAAACTTGCGGCCACGATATATAAGATGCAGCAGGATACGGAGCCGGTGCTGGAAATCAGTTCCTCAATGGATATTGGGGAGCATCCCGGTGGAAACCGTGGTGATGTTTATATCCTGTCCAACGCAGATAGTGTGAAGATGTATAAGAATGACGAGCTTATCAAAGAATACTTTATGGATGATTCGCCGTATGAATATCTGAAGCATGGACCTGTGATGGTGGATGATTATATAGGTGATGCCATCGAAAAAGGCGAAGCTGATATGGGCAAAAAACAGGCGGATGATATAAAACTTCTGCTGAATGAGGTTGCCAAGGTCGGTCTTTACGGCATGTCGAAAAAGATGATGGCCAAGGCCGGATATGTCAGCGTGAAGTATAGAATGAATCTTACTGAAGCTGTTGCTCTGTTTAATAAATATATCGGTGACTGGGGCGGAAAGTCCACAGTTTACAGATTCGAAGCCATTAAGGATGATAAGGTTGTTGCCACAAAGACCATAGCGCCGATGACAAGTCACAGTCTTTCAGTGGATGTGGATCATACGGAGCTTGTTGAGAAGAATTCCTATGATGTTGCGGCTGTCAGAATAACTGACAGGGATGAGAAGGGAAATCTTCTTCCTTTCGCCAATGATCCTGTAAGTTTTTCAACTATCGGACCTATCGAAATAATCGGACCAAGTATTGTTTCTCTGCAAGGGGGTATGGGAGGAACATTTGTTCGAACACTTGGTAAGAAGGGGGATGCAAAGCTGATTATCACTCCTCAGACCGGAGAGTCCAGGGAGATTGATTTCAAAGTGGGATGAGATAAGTATTACATAAGGCGAGCTGAGTTAAGCTTACACATTAGTTTTAGGGTTAGTTTACATAAAGTCTGATACATCTATGACTTTATCATTATGGAGAAGGAGACAATTATTATGAAACTAGGCTTTAAAGAAAAGGTTTCCTATGGTCTTGGTGCCATAGGAAAAGATATGGTATATATGCTGAGTGCCAGCTATGTACTTTACTATTTTCAGGATGTGTTGGGAGTAAATGCAATAGCTATGGGAGTTATTCTGATGGCTGCCAGAGTATTTGATGCATTTAACGACCCTATTATGGGAATTGTTGTAGCAAAGACTAAAACCAGGTGGGGTAAGTTTAGACCATGGCTCATGATCGGAACAGTGACCAATGCCGTCATTTTATTCCTTATGTTTGCCTGTCCGCCGACCCTCAGTCCCAGGGGACTTGTGGCATATGCGGCTGTGACTTACATCCTTTGGGGTGTGACCTATACCATGATGGATATTCCATACTGGTCTATGATCCCTGCCTTTACAGAGTCGGGGAAAGAGAGAGAAGGACTCACAACGCTTGCGCGTTCCTGTGCCGGTGTTGGTTCGGCTCTTGTTACTATATTTACTGTAATGATAGTAGGAAAGCTGGGAGGACTTATTGCCGGTAAGGACGCCTCAGCAAAGGCTGCAGAGATTGCCGGCTTCAAATGGTTCTCTCTTATAGTTGCAGTGCTATTCATTATATTTATCCTTATTACCTGTATCAGTATTAAGGAAAAGGCTACCGTGGATATGGAGTCCCCTTCCGTGGGGCAGATGTTCAAGGCCCTCATCAGTAATGACCAGGCCATGACCATCGTTGTAGCCATCGTTCTGATTAACTGTTCTATCTATATTACGTCCAATCTTGTAATATATTTCTTTAAATACGACTTCGGAGGAAAGGGCTGGCAGGGCAGCTACACCTTGTTCAACATGTTTGGAGGAGCGGTTCAGATTCTTTCCATGATGATCTTTTATCCGTTGCTTCGTAAGTTTGCTTCAAACATTAAAGTGTTCTATATCTGCATGGGCAGTGCAATCCTTGGATATGCTTCACTTTTTGCGTTGATGTTTACAAGCATGACTAATGTTTATATTCTGTTTGTTCCCGGATTCTTTATATTTGCCGCAAATGGTGTGCTTCAGGTTCTTACCACTGTATTCCTTGCTAATACCGTTGATTACGGCGACCTGAAGAATAACAGAAGAGATGAATCTGTTATCTTTTCCATGCAGACCTTTGTGGTTAAGCTGGCATCAGGTATCGCGGCGCTCATTGCGTCAATCTGCCTGTCTCTGAATAATCTCAAAGACTCAACAGGAGATACTGCAGACCAGCTGCATGATTTTTCAAAAGATGTTTCAACCCAAAGCAAGATGGGGCTCAGAATGACCATGGCCATCATACCGGTTATCGGACTTTTCATTGCCATCATGGTATTCAAGACCAAGTTCATTCTTACCGAGCAGAAGATGAACGAAATCACCGACGAACTAAAGTCTCGTAGATAACCCAAAGGGGTCTGACCCCAATGGGTTACTTGTAGGGGAGAATGAGATGATTATTGAGGGAACTGGTTATTATTTATTAAATACAAGGGATACTTCTTATATATTCAGGATTACGAAATCGGGACATCTGGAGCATCTGTATTACGGCAAGAGGATACGGGTGACGGACAGTCTGGACGGCCTTGTTGAGCGTAGGGAATTCGTTCCGGGAAATAATAATGTTTACAGCCCGGAGTATCCAAGCATGACTCTTAATGATATGTGTCTTGAGGTTTCCTTCGAGGGCAAGGGGGACAATCGTGAGGCCTTTCTTGTGGTGGAGAATTCGGATGGCAGCCGGACTTCGGATTTCCTTTTTGAAGTCGCTTCTATAGATGATGTGAAGCCTGATCTGGACACCCTTCCAACCTCCTATCCCGGAGAGGAGAAGGTGGACCATCTTGAGGTTGTTTTGTCTGACTCTAAAAGGAAGTTGAAGCTGGTTCTTAATTACTATGTTTTTGAGCAGGAAAATGTAATCACAAGAACTGCGAAACTCATAAATGAAAGTGAAAATGCTGTCAGGATTCTTAAGTTTATGTCCGGCCAGCTGGATTTTAATGACAGTAATTTTATTATGTCAACGTTTAACGGTGCCTGGGCAAGGGAAATGTACAGAAACGACACCGTACTTACACCCGGAAAGCATGTAAGTTCCAGCTTTACAGGCACATCTTCAAGTAATGCTAATCCATTTTTTATGATCTGGGAGCCCTCTGCAACCCAGGACCACGGAAATGTTTATGGATTTAATCTGGTTTACAGCTCCAATCATCTGGAGATGGCAGAGGTTAATGAATTTGGAAAGCTAAGAGTTCAGTGGGGAATAAACCCCAGAGCTTTTAGATGGACTTTGGGGCCGGGAGAGAGCTTCGAAAGCCCTGAGGCAGTAGCTACATTTTCCTCTAATGGTTTTAATGGTATGAGCGTTGGTTTACATAACTTCGTGCGTAAACATATCACTAGAGGCAAATGGGCCAGTAAGGAAAGGCCGGTTCTGCTGAACAGCTGGGAGGCAGCGTATTTTGATATAAATGAAAAGAAGCTTCTTAAGCTGGCTAAGGCCGGGAAGGAAGTGGGCATCGAGCTTTTTGTCATGGACGACGGATGGTTTGGCGAGAGAAATGATGATACTTCTTCCCTGGGAGACTGGACGGTCAATAAGAAGAAGCTCCCCAACGGTGTTAAGGGGCTTGCTGACAAGATAAATAAGATGGGAATGTCCTTTGGTATCTGGGTTGAGCCGGAGATGGTAAATGTAAAGTCCTGGCTTTACGAGTCCCACCCGGACTGGGCTATAGCACTTCCCGGGGTGAGTCATTCTGAAGGACGTAATCAGAGGATTCTTGATCTGGGTCGGGAGGATGTTCAGGAATTTATTATTGATTCCATGTCCGGACTTTTCTCATCTGCCAACATCGAATACGTCAAATGGGACATGAACCGTACCCTTACGGATATTTATTCAACGGCACTGGATGAGGACAGGCAGGGTGAAGTGACCCATCGATATGTTATGGGGCTTTACAGATGTCTGAAGGTTTTGACGGAAAAATATCCGGACATTCTTTTTGAAGGCTGTGCTTCCGGCGGAAACCGCTTTGATCTTGGCGTACTTTGTTACTTCCCACAGATCTGGGGGAGCGATGATACAGATGCTATAGTAAGAACCAGAATTCAGACCGGATACAGCTATGGATATCCTCAGAGCTGCTGGGGAGCACATGTTTCCGGAGTTCCAAATCATCAGACATTGAGAGTGACTCCGCTGGAAAGCAGATTTGCGGTGGCTTCCTTTGGCAGTCTGGGATACGAATGTAATCTTTCGGATCTTTCTTCGGAAGAGAAGGGGCAGATAAAAGAGCAGATCGAGACCTATATAAAGTACCGGCGGGTATTTCAATTTGGACAAATGTACCGGGGTCGTACATTTGACGAAGCAAATTCCAACATTACAGAATGGACTGTGGTGTCTCCCGACAGGTCAAAGGCAGTGGGAATGATAATCCAGAAGCTGGCGGAACCTAATTCCCAGTACCAGTATTTTAGGGCAGTTGGTCTGGACGAAGATAGATACTACCATTTTTTCAACCGTGAGATAAAAGTCAATATAAAAGAATTCGGTGACCTGGTGAACACTGTATCGCCGATTCATATAAAGCCCGGAAGCTTTACCCAGAATATAGTGTCGAAGCACTACAAACTGGAGGGCGACAGGGACTATCTGAAGCTTTTCGGAGGCGTGGCCATGAGTGCCGGAATCAAGCTTCTGCCTGCATATGCGGGCACAGGCTTCAATTCCAACACCCGTGTATTTTCAGACTTCGCCGCCCGTCTGTATTTCTTTGAAGAAGAACCACTGTAACCAACCCATTGGGGTCAGACCCCTTTGGGTTGATTCCCTGGTAAAAGTAACCCAAAGGGGTCTGACCCCAATGGGTTGATATATGAAAGGAGAAGGTTATGTATAAGGATTTTGAAAATGTATATGAGATTACACACCCGCTGATCAAGCACAAGATTTCTATTCTGAGAAATGTGGATACAGGAACGAATGAGTTCCGTAAGCTTGTTGAGGAGGTGGCGATGCTGGAGGCTTATGAGGCCTTCAGGGATCTTCCGCTGAAGAATGTGGAGGTTCAGACACCGATAGAAAAGTGTTATTCTCCAATGATAGAGGGCAAGAAGGTTGCAATAGTTCCGATACTCAGAGCCGGCCTTGGAATGGTAAATGGAATCACAGCTCTTATTCCAACTGCAAAGGTGGGACATGTGGGACTTTATCGGGATCCTGTAACCCATGAACCCCATGAATATTACTGCAAGCTTCCAGAATCCCTGGACGAAAGATTAGTAGCAGTGCTTGATCCAATGATCGCCACCGGCGGATCCCTTGTAGCAGCATTGGATTATATAAAAAAGAATGGTGGAAAACATATTAAGATACTCAGTGTTCTTGCGGCTCCGGAAGGACTGGAAAATATATCTAAAGCCCATCCTGATGTAGAAATATATGTGGGAACAATTGATAGAGGACTAAACGAAAATGCGTATATTGTTCCGGGCCTTGGAGATGCCGGCGACCGTATCTTCGGAACAAAATAACGTATGCTAATAAAGTAAGATAAGTAATAATGTATAACAAGTAAAAAGGGTACCAAGGGGTTTGACCCCCTGGTACCCTTTGAGATTTCAAATTATATTCCAAAAGGCTTGTCATTATTGTTATTCGGATCATCCTGGTTTGGACTTGGATTGTAGTATCCGTTGTTCTGGTCAACACCTGTTCCGGGATTTGATGGATCTCCGTAAGGGTCATATACATTTCCCTGATTTGGATTATACTGGTTTCCGGCATTACCGTAAGGATCATATGCATTACCCTGGTTAGGATTAAACTGTCCTGCGTTAGGGTTGTATGCATTACCCTGGTTAGGGTTAAACTGAGCTGCGTTAGGATTATATGCAGCACCAGGGTTGTTTATAGGAGCACCGTATGCACCAACAGCCTGTGGAATATGGTATGGAGCTGCATCCGGATATGTCTCATATCTGAGATAAAGGAAGAATTCAGATAAAGTAGCATAGTAATATGGGTTTACATAAAATATGCTGAGCAAACCACATGTAAATATGCTGAGCAGGTTCCATCCGATGAAGGAAAGCTCAAGGACAAATGCATCCCATTTGTGTCCGTCCATCATTCTGCGACTCTGTTCAAGCGCATCGTTATATGTGATGTTAGGGTCTTCTGAAAGAATATAGTCTACCATGTAGTACTCATATGTCTTTATTATTCCCGGAATGATAAGTAAAAGTGTCCACAGGAATATGAACAGGTTCTTCATGAATTCTACTTTATCTGAATTCTTCCTT
>JAILMQ010000214.1 GCA_024692605.1 Eubacterium sp. | reverse complement strand
GGTGATTATCTTTGTTAATAATAAGTGTTCCATCCTTAACCTCAAACTCCGGTCTTTCATCTTCGTATGTTTTATATTCAACCTTATAGGTGTCTCCGGTTTTAATCTTTATCTTTGAGGCATCGATATTTAGCTTAAAATTCTTAAACTCATCAACATTTTCTTCATATGTAACGTACTCTGCTTCATAAGATGTAACAACCTTATGTTTAAAATAATCAATGTTGAAGAGAAGTGTTCCGCCGTTAACAAGTCCAACAGTAAGCATCACAGAACCGAATATAAACAGGAAAATATTAAAGATAACAACTATGATCTTTACCTTTTTCATTCGGAAACACCTCCTTCCACCTTAGTTTTATTCTTTCTATTTTTTCCAATGCTGCGGAATAGCTCGATAATTCCAATCACAATAAGCTTGCCTAGCTGATAAAAAGCTATACAGAATAAAACTCCAAGAGCAATACACATACATACTATTCCGATAATTACCATAGCCTGGGAAGTTGTTTCTGCCCAGAATATTGCAGGAAATGCTGCTACTCCGGCAACAAGCACTCCAAAGGACGCTGCGATCAAGGCTGCTATAACTGCGATAACACTTACAAGTATTGCAAAAACTACAGCCACAACAGCTATAGCTATAGGTAATGCTATTGGAGCTGCAAATATTCCAAGAATTACTAACCAGATTGCCTTTGTACTATTCTTGATGCCGCCTTCTGACTTTACTATTTCAACCTGCTTTTCTGTACACTCATCAATTATTCTGGCTGAAACTTCATCAACACTTCCTACGATTGGAGTTACATCATCCAGTTCTCCAACTCCTGCATCCATAAAATACTCTGTATAATAATTGATAGCATTCTGCTGTTCTTCTACGGGAAGTCTTCTGAGTTTTCTTGATAGCTCACTTAGAAATGTATTCTTATTCATTAGAATTCTCCCCCTTTCTGCTAAGCAATGTATCAACGTTTTCTTTATATATATCCCATTCTTTTATGTAAAAATCCAACTTTTTGCGACCACTGTCTGTTATTCTGTAATATCTTCTGTTCCTTCCCTGAAATGGCTGGTCATAGGTTTCCAGGAAATTATCTTTCTGTAATCTACGTAAAACCGGATACAGAGTAGATTCAGAAATGTCTACCAACAGACGAACTCGCTGAGTCAAAGTATAACCATATACATCTTCCCTTGCCACAACACCCAAAACACAGGCATCCAGCAAAGGGGCTGTTAGCTGATAAGTCATAGCGGCTCCTTTCTTCAGTTTAATCTGAATTAATATCTCTAGTTATATCGTTAACAATATTATATGACGTATAATATTATACTCGTTTACAATTGTCAACTGCTTTTTCCTATTTTTTATTTAATTTTATATACTATGAAACATTGAAGCATATTTTTTTTCATGATAAACTGAATTTAGTTTTTCTAAGATATACTTAAAACCACTACTTCAAGGAGGAAGGTATTATGAAAACTATTGAAGAAAGAAGACTTGAAGGAAAAAAATACAGAAAAACCACTTCTCGAAAAGATTTGGGAATATGGAATGTCGAACCCAAACGAGAACTGGTTAAATGGATGATCCAGGAACAGGAAGAAACCCGGCTTAAGGAACTTATTCCGTTAAGACGTGAAAGAATGGCTGTATCCCCTTTTACATTTTTCAGAGGTTCCGCATTTATTCAGGCTTATGATCTTTCTCAGACACCCCGAACAAACTTTAAGGTTCAGGCCTGCGGTGATGCTCACATCTCAAACTTCGGTATCTTTGCCTCTCCTGAACGTCGAATGGTTTTTGATATAAATGATTTTGATGAAACTCTTCCGGCACCCTTTGAAGTAGATATAAAAAGACTTGTGGCAAGTATAGAGATTGCCGGTCGTGACAGGAACTTTACCCAGGAGGAGCGAGAGGCTGCAGTCCGGGATGCTGCCACCTTCTATCAAAAAACCATGCTGAAGTTTTCTGAGATGGGAAATATGGAGGTCTGGTATAAGCATCTGGATCTTGAAAACTTTATTGAGAACGATCCACATTTTACTGACGAAAGTCAGCTTAAGATAATGCAGGATACCATTAATAAAGCCCTGGCCAAGAATAGTGAACGTGCTATAAAAAAGCTTACAGAAACCGTGGATGGAAAAATCAGAATAAAAAGTGATCCGCCAATCATAGTTCCTATAAGGGATTTAATCGGTGAAGATAAGCTTCGTTATAATTTTAACCATAATCTGCCAAAAGCAATAGAAATATATAAGGAGTCTATACCTACAGATAGACAGATTCTGATAGACCAGTACGAACCTATAGAACTTGCCCATAAAGTGGTAGGTGTTGGAAGCGTTGGCAGACAGGCCTGGATACTAGTTCTTATGGGGCGTGAAAATGGCGATCCCCTTGTACTCCAGATAAAAGAAGCAGAACAGTCTGTACTTGAAGCATTTTTCGGAAAGAGTGCTTATTCCAAATGTGGTCGCCGGGTTGTAGAAGGTCAGCGCGCTATTCAGACTGCCGGAGATATTCTTCTCGGCTGGCTTCGTATTGAGGCTCACGACAGACAGCTGAAGGATTACTATGTACGTCAGCTGTGGGATTCAAAAGGATCCTTTGATCTGGATAAAATAACTCCTGACGGATTCCGCGGTCTTTCTTCAATGTGTGCCTGGACTCTGGCCCATGCTCATGCAAAAACCGGAGACCGTCATGCTATTGCAGGCTATCTTGGAAAGGGCGAAGCCTTTGCCAATGCCATGGTTAGCTATGCAAAATGTTATGCAGATCAGACTGAAGCTGATTATGAAATGTTTTTAAAAATGTAATAGGACCAATGTAATAAGAATAAATGTAACAGGAAAGAATGTTACAGAAATGAAAAAAACTGCATCTGAAATCAGATACAGTTTTTTTTGAGGCGCCTGCAGGATTCGAACCAGCGATCAGGGAGTTGCAGTCCCACGCCTTACCACTTGGCTAAGACGCCATTTAATTGTAGTGCCCTAAATAAGGCACTACAATTTTATACATCATTTTATACCGGTTTGTCAACCTTTTATTTAACAGTGACTTTTATTTTAGCGAATGTTCCGCTTTGTGAATAAACATAAACAATACAGCTACCCTTACCTTTCGCAGTTATCTTACCCTTGTTATTCACTGTGGCAACGGTCGGATCAGAGGATTCATAACTCAGCTTCCTGTGATTCTTTACCTTCAGCTTACTTTCTTTTACGGATATGGCCTTTATGCTCTTGCTCTTTCCCTTCTTCAAAGAAAGCTTATTTTTCTTAATGTTCTTCAGCTTTACGCCCTTGTAGTTTCCTACCTTGCCGCCCTTTGTTGCTATGTGGATTATCTTGGAGGTTGAAACAACATTATTATTCTTATCAAGTGCAACTATCATGAACTTATAATAGGTGCCCTTTTTAACTGCTTTTCCAAGAACCTTTTTAACAACCAGCGAATTTTTTGTCTGGGTCGTAAGCTTCTGCATCTTATTTTTCTTGCCGCATGCATTTCCGTATATGTTGAACTTAACAGCACCCGCCGGCTTCGTCCACTTAAGAGTTATGGCATTCTTCTTTACCTTTGCTGCCCTTGCCTGAAGCAGGCCAAACTTAGTTCCTGCCGGATCATTATCGGAAGTCATAGCCTTGATCGCTGCTTCAACTACTTCCTCGGATGCTCCCTTTCCATAAGGTGTTCCGTCTTCTCCCTTTTTCTTTTCAGGTTCTGAAGGTGTAAGCTTTGGAATGGTCTCAGTCTTAGTTATCTTGCAGCCTTTACAGGAGAAAGTTTTAATTCCTTCTTCTGTCGTTGTCGGCTCTTTTGTTATTTTACCTGCGTCCCAGTCATGATCTGCCACCTCGGAGGTATCAACCCAAAGTAAACTTCCCGGCCAGTAGACTTTGTCGTATCTTGATACCATCATAAAGATAGACTGATTTGTTAGCTGGCCATTTGTAAGTTCAATTTGAAGATCTTTATTAAATACATATCCGAATTTTGCCATCAGATCATAATCCGAATAATAGGTTTCTCCACCAGCAAATGTACCTATAAACGGGAACAGATGTTCATCCTTTTTATGCCAGGATCCATGATCCGCTTCCTCATCCGGATAATTATCGGAATCAAACATATAGTTGCTTCCTGCAGGAATTGAACCTACCGGTTTATTTGTCTGAGTTTCAAAATCATAGTTACCGTATTCGTTTAAGGATGTCTCTGTCTTCACACCACACTTTGGTATAGTCGAACTGAATTCTATCTTATCAATGATCTTAAAGTATATTGCATATAAGGTCATATCGGAGGTTATTTTTCCGGCATCATATGTAGTACCAAAGTATTTCAGGATAGAATCATCATAAAGCTGTGCGTAATTACTGTACTTATCAATAGGCTTATTAGCTAATGTGATCAGTGCACAGTCATCAACCTGAACATATCCGTTAAACATCGTGTATATATCATAATATCTTGTGTTGGAGATTGCCTGCATAATAGAAGTTCCGTCTATTACATCCTTAATCTGCAGGTTGCCCTGTTTTTCATCTATTATCGTAACGGTATGTCTATTTGCAGCCTTTATATCAAAATATACTTTTCTATAACCCTTAAAGTTTTCTGTTCCTTCGATTTCAACATATGCCTTTTCTTCTTCTTTTGTACAGACTTCTATGTTGTCACCGTAGTCATATATTTCCCAGTCATTATTATAGTAAAGTTCTTCGCCACCGAAGGTTACTGATATGTCCGCCGCTTCCGGTTTAATCTGCTTTCCTGTTTCGGTATAGGATTTATTTAATGTAACATTAATATCCGCATCATTAATGTCTCTTTCATTTATGGAAAATGTTTTATTTACATTTCCTGCATATTCACCTTTACCCAGAATAATTACTCTTGGCGGATCAGAGGAATATTTTTCCTGAAGAGCATCAATATTTCTATAATATTTGATCTCATAATCAGTATTTTCTACCAGAGTCTTTTCTCCGTCGGTCACGCTGATTGGTTTAGGTTTACATTCTTCTCCGGTATAAACGCATGTCATATCTTCCGGCCAGGTCACTACGCAGTTCTCAATATTCTTTTTTGAGCTTTCAACTATGGTAAACTCAGCTCTGTAAACACCTACATAATCACCCTTACCGTAAAACCTTACTTCATGCGTAGTTCCAACCCGGTATTCATCGATACGAGCGTCATAAATAGTATTATCATATGCGTAGTATTCAACAGTGAAATCCTGATCTTTCACCAGCTCCACATCCTGTCCATCAATTTTTGCCGTCAGTCGTACATTTTCCAGATCAGGATATATTACATCTCCGGTATATTCCATTGTTTCCGGTATACTCGAAGTCATTTGAAGCTCGGCAAAACTTAAGATATCCGGAATAACCGGTTCTGTCTGATCTTCGGTTCTGCGATATATTCTGTAAGCCGGATCTTCTATAGATTCTTCAGGAATATCATCATAAATGTGCTTCCAGCCGGAATTTTCCGGTTTTCCGGGCTCTGTTACGTACCACTCATATTTATGATTTTCGTCCAATGTATTTTCAGGAAGTCCTGCAGGATCATCGATCTTATACTGAGGGTAGGCCGGTCCGCCGATCAACTGAGTCTTTGCACCAACTACTACTTTATCAAGTCTGTTACACTCATCAAACATTCCAATCATTCTATATGCATAGACTGTAGGAAAAGATGATATTTGCATAGCCCTGCCGTTTGCTTTAACATCAATAGTTGAAGTATCAAGGCTGCTTATATCCAGACTAATAAGGTTTTCACATCCGGAAAACATATATCTGTAATCCGTAAAAGCTTTTGCATTCAGAGTTGAAAGATCAAGGGTTGTCAGGGATTTACAATCCTTAAACATATAGCTCAGACTTGTTGCCTCAGATGCATCCAACTTATCCAGATTATTTATTCGTAATAAATTCTCACAATTTCTGAACAAATCACTTGTGGAAGAAGCCTTAATTCCGGTTGAAGGAAGTGTAATGGTAGTAAGATTATTACAGTAAGAAAACATTCCATTGATATCTGCTGTATTATTTATTGTAAAACCAGATAAATCTATTTCCGTCAGTCGGTAGCAGCTATTAAACATCTGACTAAGATTAGTTGCTTCCGATAAATCAAAGTTTCCGTATGTAATATTCTCCAGACCGGTACAATAATAGAACATATTACTTACATTTTCCGGCTTTAAAGCACCTCCGGATACCTCTGAATTCAGACAAACGCTTTTTAGATCAGTACATGACATAAACAGATCTTCTGCATTTTTTACATTATGCATATCTACATTTGAAAAATCTATAGACTTTAATGCACTACATGCCCAAAACAAATTATCAATACTATTAGGGAAAATAACACCTTCTTCAAAATTAATTTCTGTTATTGTTTCACGACTCTCCCACCATGGAAAATCAGGAGCATATCCTTCACTTTCCATTCCTGTTCCCGCACCAATAGTCATCACTCCGTCATTAATTGAAACCGGGCAGGTTCCCCAATATAGGCTGTCATCATAAACCCAGGTTCCTGTAAGAGTAATCTCACCATTCATGCTGGCAGGAGCTAACTCATTACCACGACAAATAACTCCGTCAGTTCCCTCCTTACGCCAGACATCGTCCTCACCTCTGATTACCAATTCATCATGAACAAAATGAAAATTCTCACCAAAGGTTATCTTTTTTAATGCCGGATTGTTATAGAACATATTGTCCTGTTTAGACCAGTAAGTAACCTTTTCTGTACTGAATGAAGAAAGATCTACTTCTTCTAATGCCTCACAATTACAAAACATCGCCGACATATCATCATCTTTACCGGTATTAAACTTATTTAGTCCCTCAATTTCAGTCAATTTTCTGCAATTCAAAAATAGGGAAGCCATGCCTTTTGTGTTGCTTGTATCAATATTTACAAAAGATATTGTTTCAACATTATTAAGATTTTGAAATGTTCTTGCTGAATTTTCAGGAAATATAACCTTTTCATCAGCTGTACCAACAACTACTTTTTTTATTGAATCACTGTAGGACAGCCATGTAATGGAACCATCCTGATAATTATCACCTTCTCCACCATAAATAGTGAGGGTTCCTTCGTCATCAAGAGTCCACGGGCAATTTCCCCAATAACCACTTTCAGCTATTTCAGAAGCTCTAACTCCGTTAAAAGGAAAAAGCATTACTCCCATGATAACTATAAAAATTATTAATATATAACGAATTGTTTTTTTCATAAGCACCTCCGTCATTATTATTCAAGTAATACATATATCCATTTTAACATAAAACATAAAAAAAGAACAAAGGTTATACCTCTGTTCTTTTGAGCTCCCCGAGTTGGGCTCGAACCAACAACCCTTCGGTTAACAGCCGAATGCTCTACCATTGAGCTATCGAGGATTATATCGGAGATGGAGGGATTTGAACCCTCGCACCGCGTTAACGGCCTATACCCTTAGCAGGGGCACCTCTTCAGCCACTTGAGTACATCTCCAAGCTGAATAAAAACTCTACCAAGTCTAAGCCAAATAGCGGCATAAACTGATGTCTATTCAGTTGCACTTTTTATAAGCGCCTAATTATAATAACATTTGCATCCAATACTGTCAAATACTTTTGAAATAGCAAGACATTATAATTTACTAATATTTCAGCTATCGAACTCCTATTATTCTATACTACAGCTATATTCCTTTTCTTTCTTATCATAGCTGATTCCAACAAGAAGGATATTTGAACCATAGTCCTTCAGCTTGCCGGTATAGTTTTTATTAAGTATCTGTTTTATAGCAGTATCAGCATCGTCTTTCCATTTCAGTTCTACTATCATTATTTCCGGAGTGCATCGCTGATATCATTCCAATCACTTACTTTTATTGCACTTTCAAAAACATCCCTTACTTCTTCATATGGTATAAACACATTCTTCGTAACCGGATTATATCCAAGATAACCCATGTGAATAAGAGCTGTAAGTACATCATTATAAGAATTGCATCCTTAAGTCCATCCATATTCATTGTTATATAAAAAATAAGTCCTGCAAATGAACCTGTATTTTTCCAATATGATTCACATTCTCCAAACATAAACGCTTCTACAAGGGAATTAGGATTATACATATGAAGTTCATTTTTTCTAAACCCGGCAGAAGTTTCTATATAACTCATAAGATAGCCATCATACCACTTTCGAATTTCTTTTATGTCTATATAATTTCTGTCTTCACAAAGCTTTAAAACCTCATCCTCTGTAAAACCAAAATAAGGTGCCAGGTTCTTGGGCGAAATCATCGTATATTCAACAAAATTATTCATTGCTGATTCACCCTCAAACTTCTTTATGGGGAGAATTCTGGTAATATATCCGAGTGCAAGAAATTTTTTAGATTCCTCTGTTTTAAAAAAGCCTCTAAGATAACTAAGGTAAGCACTACCCACATTTTATAATCAAAACGTGGGTAGTGCTATTCTTTTTCTATATATAGTTTATATTATTTTTTGACACTTATGTCATTTTTTAATTTTTACTTTCTTTACCTTACTCCACTTGCCGTATACCTTCTTACCTGATGAGTCCTTAGTATAGGCTCTGACTCGTACATAGTAGGTCTTTTTCTTTTTCAGCTTCTTTATAGTATAGCTTATCTTTGTGGTTGTTTTAGTCTTTTTACTCTTTGTGAATTTCTTGTTCAACGCATACTGAACCTGATAGCCCTTTGCATCTTTTATCTTCTTCCACTTCAGAGTAAGCCTGTTCTTCTTTACATTCTTCGCTGTATTTATTATAACCTTTGTCGGTTTTGTTACCTCGTCTGAAGAAGGTGTAGTTGTAGGAGCTGTAGTTGGTTTTTCTGTAGACTCTGTAATTGGTGCAGGAGTAGGCGTCGGTTCTGTATTATCTTCAGTTGTATCTCCGGCTTTTACCGGTTCACCCTTTTTCCATGCAGAGGATGATAAATCAATGTGTAAAACGGGACGCACACCCTCAACATCATTATCAAAATTATTACCTTGGCCGTAAAAACTAATTGTGCCATCGGCATATACAATTGAAACATATTCTGCACTTCTGCCAGGCGAGCGCAACCACCAATATACAGCTACATCATCTAAATCTTCTGCCATTCTTGTTTGAGATTCCACCTGGTATAATTCAGGAAAACCGTAAGAATTATTCTTTATTTCATCAAGAGAAAGAAGATATATTTTATCTATTGTATTATCTCCACCCGACGAGCCATAGAATTCATTATCATTATTTATTACATTTTTTTCCTTTATCATGCTCCTTTCATCATCGGAAAAAGCATTATTATAAAAATATCCATTCAACCAGGTTCTTAAAGTACACTCCTTCCATGTATTGTTGCCATTTTCGTCATTATACTCTCTTTTAGTTTCATGTACTTTGTCAGACAGAAGAAATGCCTCATCGCCATCTACATTTAATACTCTCCAGGCTATTTCTTCTCCCTCAAACTTTCCAAAGATTACTGTATCCCATTCACAACCCCTTACTGAAACTTTTACCTTTTCATTCTGTTTAACATATGGAGAAGAAAGATTAATCCGCAAGGCGGGACGCACTCCCGCAGAATCACTTTCGATACTACCACCACCGTCATAGATACTTCCATAATCTGAGATAAGCGTGGCATTAAATGAATTATTGCCTGTCGATTTAACCCACCACCAGCCAGTGCCATCAACACTGTCACGAAGATTTTTCTTTGCATAAGCTGTTGGCTTGGCTGTTCTTGCCTGATCACTTGCATACCCGCCTTTATCGAATTTATACAAAGTATTTGTCATATCATTAAGAGTCAAAAGAAAAACTTTATCCTTTGTACTATTTCTATCCGATTCTATTACTGCACTCTTTTCTTCCTGTGAAAATGCATCATTATAAAATTCATTTCCAAGCCAATTCCTGATAGAAGATTCTTCCCAGGTTATATTATTATCATTACACTCTTTACCATCCAGAATCTTGTCTGACATCACCAGCGCCGTACCATCAGAATATTTCTCCAGTATCTGCCAGGTTATAGGAGTTTTGGAATCATTCTTATCTGCTGTTCCATCTCCATTTGTATCCTCCTGCCAATAACTTCCGAAAGTTATCGTATCTCGGTAATTGAATGTCACTCTTGGATTAGAAATCCCATAATCTGTACCTTCTGACGCTTCAGCTTTTACAGATGCACTTCCGCTCTGGGCAAGGGATACAGTTAGAAAAGCTGCCAGTGCAATAGTCAGAACCCTGCCTCCTTTAGTTATTCTTTTCATTACACTCTCTGTCTCCTTTCGTTTTATATAAAATTACATTTTAAAAGGCAGAGTATATAGACCAATAATTGGTCTATATACTCTGCCTTTTATTTATAATACTATTCCAAATTAAAACATCAGAAAAAATCAGAGGTTCTCTGTTCTCTGTTCTCTGTTCTCTGTTCTCTGTTCTCTGAATGATTTTGATAACATTACTCTCATTTGTCAATATCCTTTTTTAGTTTTGAGTAACCTCACATGTAACTCAGAACATACTCTTACAGGCTATCTATGGATTTTGCAAACTGGTCGGCGCAGGATGTTCCCCTTATTCCACACTGATTTCCACGCAGGATATCAGCAATCTCTGAAGCATCCTTTCCTTCAACAAGCTTTCCGATAGCCTTAAGATTTCCGTTACATCCTCCAACAAATACTACGTTGTGGAGTTTATTTTCTTCATCAATATCATAGTCAATCTTTACAGAGCATACACCCTTTGGTGAATAACTAACGTGTTTCATAATTTCTCCTTTTTATCCCTCTAAATCAAGTGCTATTAAGACATCCGGATCTGCCAGAAAGTACCATTTTCCTTCACTTTTATAGCAATATCTTGTAATTGTTCCTGAAGAATCTTTATGTCCTTCAAAGGAGGTTTCCACAGAAAAATTAACCTTGGATATTGTACTTACCTTCACATCTATACCATAGAAGGATTTTATCTCTTCAGTCATTTTTTCAGCATATTCCTTATCAAGCTTTTCCATAACGGTTATTTCTACATTTCCGTAGCTCGCTCCGGACTGATAAGTAAAGCTGTCATTTATTGTGGCAATAATACCGGAATTTTCATTTGCAGAGGAGTAATTATCCTGCCATTTCTGTGTGAAGCAGGTATCCTTATAAAGCTCACTGTCTTCCGTGCTGATAGCTTTATAATAATTTTCAATTGCCTTTTTTCTGCTTATTGAGCCCGGTGTATACTTAATCCAGACAAATGTAAGGGCACCGATAGCCAGTATAATTACAAGTATTACAACTGCCAGGACTACTTTTCCGGCTCCTGATTTTTTTTCCTCAGCCATATTTCTTATATTATTCCTTCCACATTTTCATAAATATCCTTGTATACTGCAATCTTACTTTGAAGCCAGATAATCCGAAGCAGCAGTTTCATAAAGATTATTTCCCTCTGTATCAACAATAACCACCACCGGCAGATTTTCTACCGTCATTTTTCTTATGGCTTCTGTTCCCAGATCATCATAAGCAATTACTTCAGAAGCAACTATTCTCTTGGAAAGAAGAGCTCCAAGACCGCCAATTGCTGCACAGTATATGGCACCTTCCTTAACAATTGCATCTATTACCTCAGGGCTTCTCTTACCCTTTCCAATCATTCCTTTAAGACCCTTACTGAGAAGAAGAGGTGTATACTTATCCATTCGGCTGGAGGTTGTTGGTCCGGCTGAACCAATAACCTGTCCCGGTCTAGCCGGTGTCGGTCCGAGATAATATACAAAGCTTCCCTCTATGTCGTATGGAAGATTACCGCCCTCCTGAAGAGTATCATACATTCTCTTGTGAGCTGCATCCCTTGCTGTATATATTGTTCCGGAAAGATAAAGCATATCTCCGGCATGGAGAGACTTTATTTCTTCATCTGATGCTGGTATTTGTATATGTTTTTCCATTTCTATTTATCCTTTTATTACAATCGAGGAACCATCCGACTTCGTCGTATGTCGGTTGGATAAATCCAACCTTATGTCCCTCGATGATGTATCAGTTAACTTAGACATACATACGTAACTATTATAAGCATATGTCCTTCGGACTAATATAATAATAAAGATTATGATTTTGCATGCAAGCATGCAATCATATCTTTATTATTATACTGCTTCGCAGTATATGCTTATAATATTACTGATTTATGTCTATCAACGTGACAGCACATGTTTACAGCCACCGGAAGTCCTGCAATATGTGTTGCATAGGTTTCTATATTTACTGCC
>JAILMQ010000206.1 GCA_024692605.1 Eubacterium sp. | reverse complement strand
AAGGTGAACAAAATCGTATATATGATGAATATATCGAACGGACATATACTCAAGATATGGATGCTGCGTCGTCAGAGTTTCTAAAGTCAGAGAAATTTCAAGATAAGGATAAATATACGATTCCATTCTTCATTGAGGGACACGATTCGGGAGCTTCCTTCTGGATACAGCCAGTTGCCATATTAAAAGATTCAGGCAATGAGATATTAATAGAGGATATAGAGGAAGATGATGATGAGATATCCATACCAACCTGTTTTGTGGATCCACTTTTATATCCGACATTTGTTGACTTCTTCGATTCCACTTTGGAAATAAATCAGAGAAGAGTAGATTATTCCGCTACTGATTCTGAAACAGGTGAAGAGATTATTCATTATGTTAAAGGATTTGAATACTATCTCACGTACAATTTTTATACATATGAGCAGATGGAGTCTATGTTGAAAAGGCTTGAAGAATATGCGGATTCGCTGCAGAATTCAACATTTGATGATATAGATGAAAAGACTCGAAAAGGTATAGTGAAATTATATAGTGGGAAAGTAGCAGATGAAATTAGAAATGGTTTTTATACGTGGGTTGGAATATTCTACAGAAATTTTGCTGATAGAATACGGCGCATGATGGAAGATTATCCCGATACAAATATTATAAGTATTATGGGACCATAATCGAAGGAGTTAGTTTATGAAAGAGATAGTATTTAGTCCGGTGGTTCATGCAACACTCCAGCTTGCCCAGCATATTGGTGAAAGAGATATTCCGGAAGGCTTTCTGCTAAAGAATGTGTTAGATGAACCATATGATATAGATGAAGTAGAAGAACACGATAAAAGGATGACAGAAACCTGGAATAATGCTCGCCCAATTGGTGGCAATGCCGACGATATCATTCATTTTGAATTTGGATTGGAATATGGTGATGTATCTGAATTTGTACCAGCAGAGAAAAGGTACAAATCGTTGTATGAACTAATCAGCACTATGTATCCGGTGTATTATCATAATTCTCTTGCAGCTGATTGGGTGGACAATTTAAAGATATCAAATACGAAATATCTGAATGCATTAGATGAAATAATTGATTCGGGTGAGAAAATCAGAGTATGGTATAGTGATACCCCTTCTGAGGCTAATTCATTTTACTGGTTAATGAATTACCTGGATAGTAAAAAGTGTCATAACGAGATTCATACCATGTATCTTCCTCATAATTACTGGAATGGCGAATTTTTTTGCAGGGACTGGGGTCATTTATCTCCAGAACATTATTATGATACCCTTTCTTTGGAGAAAACTCTTACTAAAGAACAAATAAATCTTTATTCCGAAAGATGGGATAAACTACGAAAAGAAAATACACCTTTAAGACTCATGGTAGGAGGAACATTGGTTAGCCTGGAGGATTCTTTTATGGACCAGTTCATATTAAAAGAGCTTGCGAGATTACCTGATACATTTAGAATATCAGAACTTGTAGGAATTGTTATGGGAGAGTATGGGTTTATGCTTGGTGATTTGGTTATATTTACTCGTGTCAAAAGAATGATTGATAAAGCGATGCTGATGGTTTTAGAAGATTGGAAAAAGAACCCTATGAACACTAGAGTGAGTAAATCAGATATGTTTATTAATGGATAATGATAAAAAGGAATCAAACTAGGAAGAATGAAAATATATGAATTTCTGAAAATAGTATCTGAAAAGTATTGTGAAGAAAGGGCAGAAGAGCTTTTTGATTTTTTCATACATGCTATGGATGACGATGGTGGTTTTCTTAGAACCAGGTGGTGTTACTGGGATAAATCACTTATAGATGGAAATGTTTATGACGACATCAGAACTGTACTGATCACTGCTAAAGAGTCATATGATTTAGTGCATATGAAGTATTATGAAAGAGGTGAGGGAGATTGGAAAGATTATCTTCTGACAAATCTTAAAATTCAGATATTTTATTATGATGAATCTGATCCTGCTTTAGCTTCTCAGGACATAGAATGGAGTAGGGAACTTGGATATGGTTATTATACTTTGTTGGATTTAAAGGAAGAACCTATATGAAAAGAAAAACAAATAAGAATACAAATGCATCAAAGGTCCCTATTGAAAGACTTAATGAAGACGCAAGGATATTTGAGGAAAGAGTTCTTTCTAAGCTACATGCCTCAAATGAGCAAGAAGATAAAGAACAACATCTTGCACAGCAGGCAGACTCCTTTGAATCTGAGGAAGAGTCTGCTGATTTTGCGACAAGAACATCCGCGGAAACAATTAATCAGCAGAGTGATAAATGGGAACCGAAGGTAAGTGCATATGCTGTAATAAACTATGTTTATCAGGGATACGTAATGATGGAGATGAAAGAACGAGGAACTCCTATGTCATATAAGGATATGGATAATTATAGGGAAATCGGTGAAAAAATGGGAATAACCTACGATGCTGTGTTGGAAGAACTTCGAAAGGATCTCGAAGAAGCTGAAATGTTGAATACACTTTTGAAAAGAGTGAATGAAGGTAAAGAATAAGATGTATATAGACTATAAAGAACTAAATCCATGTATCAGCTGTGGCCTTAGACCGGAAAGATTGTTTCAAAAGAATAGTGGTCCTATTATAGGTGTTGAGTGTAGATGCTGCTGGAGAGGAGTGCATGGTTCTGACTGGGATGAAGTGAGAGATAAATGGAATAGCAACAATCAGAGAAGTCCTCTTATGGAAGCTTGTAAAGACGGCATTTTCCATGTCCACACCTATA
>JAILMQ010000120.1 GCA_024692605.1 Eubacterium sp. | reverse complement strand
AAATAGCCAGTTTTGATATTTTTAATAAGGTCAGTTTTTTCTTTAATTATTTAATACGTTATTTAATGTATTTTTTTAAACAAGAAAACAGGAAGGTTCTAACTATGATTTCATATTCACTGGATGATAATAAAAAAACTGCTCTTTATGAGCAGCTTTATAACTATTTAAAAAACGATATCGTTTCCGGCAGGCTTTCAGCCAATACTCCCCTACCCTCTAAGAGAAATTTTGCCGGGCAGCTTTCCATTAGCGTGATCACTGTGGAAAACGCATATAACCAGCTGCTTTCCGAAGGATTTATATATTCCTTACCTCGAAAGGGCTTCTATGTAAATGATATATTCGAGGATAATCCCCTTAGTCAAAATAAGATTATGTCAACTATAAATAATGCAGATAAAGCAAATCAGAATGCCAACCACATACAAAAATCAACCCCTGACACGCAGTATTTTATGTCAACTAGTAGCAACCATACCATTACAACAGATAAATATTTTGCAGACTTCTCCAGCAATGCAACAGACCCGGAAAGCTTTCCTTTTTCAATATGGGTAAAGCTGACGAGAAGAATTCTTTCTGAGGACCAGGCCTATCTTATGCAAAACTCTCCTTCCAACGGAATCCCGGAACTAAGACAGGCTATAGCTAATTACCTTTATGCCTTCAGAGGAATGAATGTAAATCCTGATAATATAATAATCGGAGCCGGCACAGAGACAATGTACAATATTCTGATACAGCTTCTTGGCTATGACCTGATATATGCCTGCGAGAATCCCGGATATGACAAAATATCTCAGATTCTTTCTTCAAATAACGTTAAAAACCTTAGAATTCCCATTGATGATTCAGGTGTAATTGTGTCCCGGCTGGAGGAAGAGTCGGTTAACATAATTCACACAACACCATCACATCACTTCCCCACAGGACTGACTATGCCGATAAAAAGAAGGTATGAACTTTTATCCTGGGCCGACAACAGTCAAAGAGAAGCAAGATATATCATTGAAGATGACTATGATAGCGAATTCAGGCTTGCAGGAAGACCTGTTCCATCTCTCTTCAGCACAGATACAGGCAGCAAAGTCATCTATATGAATACATTTACCAAGAGTCTTGCTTCAACCATAAGAATAAACTACATGGTTCTTCCGGATAATCTGATGGAGATATACAGGCAGAAACTATTCTTCTATTCCTGTACTGTCTCAACCTTCGAACAGCTGACACTGGCAAGATTTATTTCGGAGGGCTACTATGAGAAACATATCAACAGAATGCGTAATGCCTACAGAAAAAAAAGAGACCTGCTTCTTAACTCCATAAAAAACAGCCCTCTCGGAGATATATCTGAAATAAGCGAAGAAAAGTCCGGACTTCATTTTGTGCTTAACATTAAAACCAATATCCCGGAGAAAGAGCTGGTTGCAAGCTGCAAAGAAAACTCCATCAAACTCATGCCTATTTCCTATTTTTACAAGGATAAGGAAACCGGGAACAAAAATGCCTATATGATAAATTACTCCTCCATTCCCACCGAAAGAATAGAGGAGTCTGTAAACCGCATATGTAAATCAATCTGTAGCAGTTAATAAATAATCAGAAAAAAGATTCAAAGCTTTGATAAAAGGATTACTGATCTTCTGTAGAAACGGATTCGGATGCCTCGCCATCCTTCATAAGCTCTTCCAATGTTCTCCAGCCAAGAACCGCACATTTAACCCTGGACGGCATATGTGAAATATCCTGAAGAGAACCTGCTTCCTCAAGAGTCTCCAGTTCTTCATCTGTAACCTTATCCTTGATCATCTTGAGAAATGTATCCTTCAGCTTCAGTGCTTCCTCAGCTGTCCTGCCGATTACCAGATCAAGCATCATATCTGCGCTTGCCTGAGATATGGCACAGCCATCACCGAAAAAGGCTCCATCAGTAATTATCCCGTCTTCAGATACATTTAACTGCAGTGTAATATCATCTCCGCAGGAAGGATTTACTCCCCTGAGTGAACGCTGTGGCTCTATCATCTTCACCTTGTGAGTGGGATGTATATTATGCTCCGTAAGAATTTCATTGTAGAAGGTTCTGTTTTCCATCTTTTATCTCCGATTTGTTTAATAATATATCTATAACTTTATGTAAACTAATCCTGGTAGCCCATCATAGGTCTAATCTTCTTTACCACATCCAGAAATCTTTGAACTTCTTCCTCAGTATTGTAGAACATCAGACTTGCTCTTGTGGTTGAGGGGATTCCCAGGAACTGATGAAGCGGCTCTGCACAGTGATGTCCGGCTCTGACTGCAACATTTGCATCTGCAATTATGGCTGCAATGTCGTGAGGATGTACACCATCAACTTTAAATGTAAGAATACCGTGATGATCTTCAGCCTTTTCTGATCCCAGAACTGTAATGTGTGGAATAGCTTTAAGTCCGTCAAAAGCAAGTTTTGTAAGATACTCTTCCCGCTCCTCAATATTATGTAAACCGATACTTTCTATATAATCAATTGCAGCTGCAAGTCCGACTGCACCGCCTGCATTAACTGTTCCTGCTTCAAATTTATGTGGAAGCTCAGCATAGGTAACATCCTCAAGAGTTACATATTCTATCATTTCTCCACCGGTAAGAAATGGAGGCATCTTTTCAAGAATTTCCTTCTTTCCGTAAAGCACACCAATTCCCATTGGTGAAAGAAGTTTATGTCCTGAGAATGCAATAAAATCAACATCCATTGCCTTAACATCTGTTTTGCTGTGGGGAACACTCTGAGCCCCGTCAGCAACGAAGTAAGCTCCAACCCTATGAGCCGCCTCTGCAAATGCTTTCACATCAGTAATGGTTCCGAAAACATTTGACATAGCTGTCATGGAAACTATCTTTGTTTTTTCCGTAAGAAGAGAATTAAACTTTTCAAGGGAAAAGCTTCCATCCTTTTCACATTCCAGATACTTTACTTTTGCTCCGTATCTTTTTGCGGCATGTCTCCAGGGAAGCATGTTACTGTGATGCTCAACAACAGTTGTTATTATCTCATCCCCCTCTGAAAGGCACATTTCTCCAAGAGAAAATGCAACAAGATTTAAGCTCTCAGATGCATTTCTTGTGAATATGATTTCCTTATCAGAATCTGCATTTATAAACTTCGCCACCCTGCTTCTTGCAGCCTCATAACGATCAGTTGCATCTATTGATAGCTCATAAAGTCCTCTGAAGGGATTTGAGTTATGATAATACTGATAGTCAGCTACTGCCTCCACAACCTGACGTGGCCTTTGGGTAGTGGCCGAATTATCCAGATATGCCAGATCCGATTTTGCAAAAAACGGAAAATCTTTTCTTATACTCTTTACATCTAAACTCATAATTATTTCCTCAATCATCTGTACTTTCAAGATTCGCTGTGGCTTTCTTGAAGTCTGTGTAATAAGTCATACTTACAACTCTGCCTGATTTTTCACTAATCGTAAGAACCAATCCATCTTTATCTTTATTATTATAATAAAAATATGTGGTGGAATTTCCACCCATCAGGTCATTAAGCACCACCATGGAATCATCGTAGGTGTAGGTCATCTTCTTCAATGCATCCTTTTCGGAATCATTAATTCCCACATCAAAGAATCGATATTTTCTGCTGTCTGTATTTACTCCAACCTGTTTACCACCTATATAAACTATATGAAGTTCGTCGCCGGAATTAACCGTAACTTTACTCTTTGCATATTGTGGAATCTTTCCGACTCTGTCATTATTTTCGGAAAATGTAATACCCAGGTCCGACGCTATCTCGTCCTCTGTTTTTGTAAGTTCCGGAGTTATATCCTTTCCGCCGGAGCCCGTAATAGTCATTGCTAACTTAACAAAAACCAGTATAACAGCCACTATTACTACTGCAGCTATAATCTTTGAAACAACCCCATTACTCGCACCTGATCTAGTAGAACCACCTGACGATGTAGGCATCACAGGAGGTGCTGTATATGTGGGAAGATCATTTAACTGATCAGCGGAAACCTTTCCGTTTCCATATCCTCCACGAAACTTACTTTCGTCATCAGGAATATTTAGTTGTTCTTCCCCTTCAGGATTTTCACCCGTATTTTTAAGTTCAAGTGCCATAAGTTTCTTACCACTTTCCTAAATTAAAACCTACTGCTCACCAAGTAATTGATTTCTGGTATATTCATCCGGAATACGTCCGATCACAGCATCTATTCTTGATTTTGCCATAAGCTCGGTTATCTCTGCTTCCGGAATACCTCTGGACATGAGATATAAAAGTATCTCATCCGATATCTTTCCTATGGAAGCACCATGAGCGCCCTCCACATCTTCCTCAGCACAGAGGATAAGTGGCACTGTATTATTATGAACTCCCTCATCCATAAGAAGTACATCTTCTCTCTCATCACCGGTTGCTTCCTTGCATCCTTTGATGAAATCGATAGTTCCTCTGAAGGTCTTTTCAGCCTTATCTCTCAAGACTCCACTGACTGAAATCTTTGTATCTGTAAGCTTGCCTCTATGTCTTGCAACATAGTTAATATCAAGCTTGTCCTCACCTGTCACCAGATATCCTGTTTCTATATCAAGATTACTCTTATAGCCATCCAGATCTGCGCAGCATCCAAGACTTACATCACCCTTTCCGGAATTAACCTGAATAAGCTTAAGTCCTGCCTTCTCAAGATATCTTCCACCTATGCTGTCAATAAAGGATGACCCCTCCTCCAGCATAAAGATCTCAACCAGGTTCAGTTTTGCATTCTTTGCCGCTTTGATTCTGATATCATTTGCAGCAAAATCAGTCTTGCCCTTAAACATCATGACTACAGTAAGTTCAGCTTCTTCCCCAAGAACTATAGCTGTTCTTGAAAGCTTTCCGGCTTCACCTGAAGCTTTATTATAATCATAAACTATTCTAATGGGCTCACTCACCTTAACTCCTGCAGACACAGTAAATGATGTGCCTCCTGTATGAGCTCTGTGAGAATAATCTCTAAATTCAGCACCCGCTCCAAGTTCCACGTCTCCAAGGCAAAGTGAACTGAAATCAACTGCTCCTGATTTAACCTCATCCGGCATATTTTCCACATCAGGGTCCATTCTCGATAAAGTATCGGGAACAGATACATTTCTCTCATTCACTTTTAACCATGTCCAGGTAGGAACAGGAAGGAAATTTATATTAATGTTTTTCATCTATGATCCTCTTTTTTAATCGCGATTTATCCTATACTGCCCTTCATCTCAAGTCTGATAAGATTATTCATTTCAACCGCATATTCAAGCGGCAGTTCCTTAGAAACATTATCAGCAAATCCACTAACTATCATAGCCCTGGCATCTTCTTCAGGAATACCACGACTCATGAGGTAGAATATAGCCTCATCTGATATACGTCCGATCTTAGCTTCATGTCCGATATCCACGTCATCACATCTAACATCCATTGCAGGAACTGTATCAGAACGTGATATGTCATCCAGCATCAGGGATGAACAGTCAACTGCTGACTTTGCTCCCTTTGCCTTAGGTCCGATTACAACAGCACTTCTAAATGTACTTATTCCACCACTCTTGGATATGGACTTTGTATTAACTGTGGAAACTGTACGTTCTCCGGTATGAACCACCTTCATTCCTGTATCCAGGTTCTGGCCTTCTCCGGCAAATGTAATTCCTGTAAATTCAACCTTTGAATCATTACCCTTTAAGATAGTCATAGGATAAAGGTAGGATGTGTGCGATCCAAAGGATCCGGATACCCACTCCATCTTTCCACCTTCTTCAACTGTGGCTCTCTTGGTGTTAAGATTATACATGTTCTTGGACCAGTTCTCTATAGTTGAATATCTGAGCTTAGCATTCTTTCCAACAAAGAGCTCAACTGCTCCGGCATGAAGATTTGCAACGTTATACTTAGGTGCTGAGCAGCCCTCGATAAAGTGAAGGTCAGCTCCTTCATCAACAATAATAAGTGTATGCTCAAACTGTCCGGCACCAGGTGCATTTAATCTGAAGTATGACTGGAGAGGAATCTCAACCTTTGCTCCCTTGGGAACATAAACAAAACTTCCTCCTGACCATACTGCACCGTGAAGTGCGGCAAACTTATGATCCTGCGGTGTTATAAGCTTCATGAAGTGATCACGGATCATATCTCCATATTCACCATGCATCGCAGATTCAAGGTCGGTATATACGACCCCCATTGCTGCAACCTCTTCACGAACATTATGATAAACCAGCTCAGAATCGTACTGAGCACCTACTCCTGCAAGAGACTCTCTCTCCGCCTGAGGGATTCCCAGTCTTTCAAAGGTATCCTTTATTTCTTCAGGAACCTCATCCCAGTCTGCACTCATCTTATTATCTTTAGGTTTAATATATGTGACAATGTTTTCCATATGAAGACCATCGATAGGAGGTCCCCACTCTTTCATTGTCATACTGTTATATATTTCCAGTGACTTCTGCCTGAAATCCGCCATCCACTGCGGATCATTCTTTTCTTTAGATATCTGAGCAACGATTTCCGGAGTCAGTCCCTCCTCAACCTTATAAACGTCCTCATCTACATTTCGAAAATCATACAGGCTGCGGTCCACATCCTCAACATATGTTTTTTCGTTATCTGCCATATTATTCTATCCTCACATTTTCAACCCAATGGGGTCTGACCCCAATGGGTTGATTTATACAAATCTTTCGAATCCGTTCTTGTTGATTTCTTCTACAAGTGATGCGTCTCCTGTTTCAACGATCTTACCATCCACAAGAATATGAGTATAATCTACCTTGAGTGCTTCAAGGATTCTTGTGCTGTGAGTGATGATGATAAGTGATCCATCACCTTCATCATGAAATGCCTTCACACCGTCGGAAACTGTTCTTACTGCATCTACATCAAGTCCTGAATCTGTTTCATCAAGTATTGCAAGATCAGGCTTCATCATAAGCATCTGAAGGATTTCTGCCTTCTTCTTTTCACCACCGGAGAAACCTACATTCAGGTCACGATCTGCGTATGACTTATCCATGTTGAGAAGTTCCATCTGCTTCTCAAGAGACTTTCTGAAATCCCAGATTCTAGCTCTTGTGCCTGTTTTAATATCAACTGCGTTTCTGATAAAGTTTGAAAGTGAGATACCCGGAACCTCAATAGGATTCTGGAAGGAAAGGAATATACCATCCTTAGCTCTCTCATGAGTTTCCTCACCTGTAATATCTTTATCTTTAAAGAATATAGAACCTTCAGTCACTTCATAGCTTGGATTGCCCATGATAGCGTATCCGAGAGTTGACTTTCCTGCACCGTTAGGTCCCATGATAACGTGTGTTTCACCACGTCCGATCTTAAGATCAATACCGTGCAGTATTTCTTTTTCGTTTACACTGACATGTAAACCGTTAATATTTAATAATTCAGACATCTGTTTTCCTCCTTATGTCTGTAAAAGAGCCAAGGAATCCCCTTGGCCCCCTGATATTATATTACTTATAATTACAGGCTGATCACATTTACATCAACTGATCTTCCACGGAATACTGATTCCATTCCACTGTCATCTGTCATGACAATGATCTGTTCCTCATTCATGGAAACAAGACAGTCAATAAATGCTTTTATCTCAGCTGCACTTGCCAGAGCTGATGTTCCGTCAATTATAAGCGGCATCTTCTCTCTGGAAAGATTTTTTGCTATACAAAGTCTTACTGCCAGATTAACCTTTGCCGCATCCTCATCCGAAAGATAATGAATCGGAACTGCACCGGCATTTCCCAACAGTATTATTCCACCCTTATCGTCAAAACCTATCTCCTTAAAATCTCCAAGAGTTATTGCACTGATGAATTCGGAAATGTTACTCAGAAGATATTTGAATGCTTCCTCCTGATAATGCTTTGACAGAGCATTGATCTTGCTGATTGCAAAATCTATTGCCTGAATCTCTTCTTCCAGCTCACTCTTCTTCTTGAATACGCTGTCAAATTCCTGTCTCAGCTTATTTCTCTCATTTCTTCTTTCAAGAAGCTTGTCTTCTTTTGCCTTAAGCTCAGCCTTCTTCTCCTGGAATTCCTTGGCAAATGTCATATCGAATTCTATTTCTTCCTGCTGCTCAGCTTCTTCCTTCAGTTCTTCAATAACCTTATTGAATTCATCCTCATCAGGAACTTCGTCCTTCTTGGAACCATCAAAGGAACCCTTAGCCTTAAATCCATCGATTATGGTAAGGAATACAAACAGTGCAGTAAATGCAATAAACATCTTCCTGATCATATCCTCGAAAGGAAGCATATATACGACTGCGGCAATAATAAGGATTACCAGAAGTCCTGTTCCCCATATAACAGGTATTCTGTCATGGAAAGGAATATCCTTTTTCTCTTTCCTCTGATTCTTTTCCTCAACCTCTACTGCCTTTTCACTGGCACCGTAGCTTGTCTCACGCTCAGTAATCTTATCTATCTTCTCATCAAGACTTTCATCATTTTCGTAGGTTACTGTACCGTCCTCATTTTCCACCAGACGACGAGCGACTCTCTTTCTTCGCTCAGCTTCCATTACGAATTCTTCATTCAGTCTGACAATTTCCTGCTCTACCTTTTCGATATCATCATCAACTGTATCGTATTCGGATATTCTTTCATCCAGTTCATCAAGTCTTCTTATAAGCGGTCTTGGTACATGGTTTTTCTTTTCATTCTCAAGATACTTAATAGCCTTAGCCTTACTGATATTAGATGTACCGGTAAGTGTGATGTTAGTAAGGTATTCCTGAAGGCCATCTGAACTGTCTGACTCTAAACCATCTACGATACATTTGGTATCGAGATAAGTGTTCTTATCAGTTTCACAGATTGTTCCACTGAGTGTATCTGAATTATTAAGTCTTACTTCTCTACCTGAACTCACATCCAACACTGAAGCCTTTCTTGCACCTGCCAGAAAGCTTCTGTCCACAAGATAAGAATTACCTTCGCTGGAAATGTATGCTGAACCGGAATATCCAGAACCTGATTTAGGTTTTCTGAGTTCATAATTAGATCTTACCTTTGTGATTCCTTCTCTACGAGGGATTCCGTAAATAAGACCGATCATAAAATCTCTCAAGGTCGACTTACCGGCTCCTTCACCGCCTACGATCAAATTGATTCCAGGCTTCAAGTCCATACTTTTATTATGAAATTTTCCAAAATCTCTGATTAATAGCTTTGTAAGATACATTTATCTTTCTTCTCCTGCCATAATGAGTGCTTCTAAACCATATCTGAGGGCCTTATTTCTAATGGATTCGTCCAATGTATATGCACCCTTTGTTTCCTTAATGAAACCACCCATCATATTTGTTTCATTCTCAACCTGAAGTATTTTCTCGTCTTCATCTGAGATAGTCATATTGAGAATCTCATAGATATTATATCTTTCCTTTATTCTGGAAAAGTTTATCTTAGTATTGTCACTTGAAAATCCTCTGAGTATGATTCTGTAGATATTAAATCTTCCCAGCTTAAGCAGCTTATCTTCAAGATTTTTCTGAATTTCTGAAGTTTCAAGCTCAGGTGACACTGTAACACTTATATCTATATAATTTCTCTTTGCGATAGGACACCAGTTTATCTTTGTTCCCTCGTCATTTATCTCACCTAAAACATAGCCGTGACGACCTGTTTCTGAAGGTCCCAGGGGCTCCGGTGAACCGGCATAAGCCATTCTGTTTTTAAGGATATGAATAGGTCTGCGGATATAGCCCATAGCAACATAATCAAATCCCTTAGCTGCTATCTTCTCCTTTTTGAAGGGCATGTGTTTTTTATCTCCACCATGACCTAAAAGGATATTGATTGCATCTGCTCTTCCCGGATCGATATCTTCAAGAATCTTCGAAGCATACTCCGGCTTTCCGTAACTGAAGCCTGTTACGCAAGTATTGATTCCACGAAGGTATGCGTTAGTTGTCTTATCCGACGGAAGGAGTACAGTGCGTGATCTAAACTTATAAGCAGCACTGTCAGAACCGGGAACGATATAATCATCAGAACCTGAAAGAATTACTGTTCTGGTCTTTTCAAGTGTCATCAGCTTATCATCCACGAAGATCAGATCATCTACGGAAGGTGACCTGTCAAACAGATTTCCTGCAATAAGCAGAAGGTCGATATCTTTTTTATTACAATCTTCAAGTACTTTATCAAATG
>JAILMQ010000111.1 GCA_024692605.1 Eubacterium sp. | reverse complement strand
GTAATAGTATAGATTGGAGGAAACGATAATGGGACTTTTTAATGATTTTATTAACCAGACAAGGAAACCGGAGGGATTTCTTGGAAAGATGATGGTAAATGGCATGAATGGCGGTCACGCAAAGCTTGCAGATTGGGGAATGTCTCATCTTACAAAGATTGATCCTAAGGAGATTGTGGAAATAGGTTGCGGAGGTGGCAGAAATGCAGGAGAACTGCTTAGAAGATATTCTACCGCTAATGTCACTGCAATAGATTATTCCGAAGTATCAGTTGCTAAAGCAACTTCATATAATCAAAAGATGATTGAAGCTGGCAGATGCATAGTCAAGCAAGGGGATGTGTCTCAACTTGATCTTTCTGAAGAAAGCTTTGATCTTGCAACGGCCTTTGAAACAATATATTTCTGGCCTAGCCTTGAGAAGTGTTTTGCTGAGGTAGCAAAGGTTCTTAAATCGGGTGGAGTTTTTATGATCGTTAATGAATCAGATGGTACAGATGAAGCAAGTCTAAAATACGAGCAAAAGATAGAAGGCATGAAGTGTTATACAGGCGAAGCCATAGAAGAGGCTCTTAAGGCTGCCGGTTTTAGAAAAACAAAAACTATTCATCATAGTTCAAAACCATGGATAACAGTACTTGCAAAGAAATGATGAATTACGTTTATGGGCATGAGTTTTTATTATATTGAAGGAGTATAAGTATATTGAGATATTCATTTAAAGCATGGTTTTATGGTCATTTTTTTCACACTATATGCAAACCACAATACAAAGTTGCAGGAGTTAAAAGTAGGAATGTCGGGAAAATAGTAAAAGAGCATAAAGCTATTACTATTAGAGCCAAGGATATGAATGATGAAAAGCTTCTTTCTTCATACATCATGGGTATATATTTTATTGCTATGAACAGATGTACTGGGTTATCTCCTGAAGATAACTATAAGATACTGGAGAGTAGTCTAAAAAAATCCAGTATGTTCAGAAAAGGACTTGGAACTGCAGAAGCCTATCTTGATGAAAAATATATTCCAAGAAGGCTTAAGTGGGCAGAGGAAAGTAAAAGGCGAAAGAATGAGAATAACTGGGTGCTGGATGTTCTTCCTAGATGTGAAGAATATGACTTGGGATATGATTACCATGAGTGTGGAATATGCAAAATATGTAAGGATGAAGGTTGTTTTGAACTTGCAAAATATCTGTGTCAGTTAGACTTTATGATGGCAGATCTAATGAATGCAAAACTTGTACGAACAACGACTATCGCTGAAGGCGGAGATTTATGCGATTTCAGATATAGCCTCAAAAATCCTCAAAACATGTAAAAGAAATTTACTACTGTGTCTTTTCATTAGAATGACGAAGAGGTGAAAAAGAATGAAGAAACTACAAGGATTGACTTCAAAAGAAGTCGAGAATATATCTCGTCAGGTTGCTGATGCCTTCTATGATTACAAATATAATGAGGAGGATCAAGGGCTTATTAAATATATAAAAAGCAGAGAAGATATGTTCATCTATATGAATGCTATCGTACAGGCGGCATATAACTCAGGGGTACTTTATACAACATCTGATAAGCAGGAGGGATACCTGATGCTTTCGGGAGAAGGAGTTGGAAGAGTTAAATTCTTTGACGGAATAAAAATGATTTCTGCAGAGAAGAAAGCACTTGGTGGATTCGGTAATATGAAGAGCTTTATAAACGCTTGTTTTGCTGAGGGAAGCACTATTGAGACAAGGATGCGTAAAGCTAAAAGGAAATTCATCAGGATAGAGATGCTTGTTGTAAGACCTGAATATCAGGGACAGGGATTCATGAGAAGTATGCTTGAACAAGTATATAAGGTGGCAAAAAAGAAAAATATCCCTGTTATTCTTGACACAGATGATAAGGATAAATGCGAGAGATATATGCACCTTGGAATGAAATTGGATCGTGTCAGAAATTGTGGTGAAAGATTCCATATGTATGATCTTATTCGTGAACCTGAAACACTTAAGAAATATTGAACTAAAATTGTAAATATAAGCGG
>JAILMQ010000113.1 GCA_024692605.1 Eubacterium sp. | reverse complement strand
TGGGGGCTACCAGAGTTGTGGCTGCCAGAGAGCTTTCTTTAAAAGAGATAAAGGAAATCAGGTCAAGTATTCCTGAAGATCTTGAGATTGAAGCTTTTATGCATGGGGCTATGTGCATATCCTATTCCGGAAGATGCCTTCTGTCTAACTACTTCACGGGCAGAGATGCAAATCAGGGAGCATGTACTCATCCTTGCAGATGGAAGTATGCGGTGATGGAAGAACACAGACCCGGAGAATATCTTCCGGTTGAAGAGGATGACAGAGGAACATATATATTTAATTCAAAAGATCTGTGTATGATAGATAAGATACCTGATCTTATAGATGCCGGAATAGATTCCTTTAAGGTTGAAGGAAGAATGAAAACCAACCTGTATGTGGCTGTAACTGCCAGAACCTATAGAGAAGCCATAGATGATTACTATGAATCTCCGGAAAAATATCAATCTAAGATAGAACACTACAAAGAAGAAATTATGCAGTGTACTATGAGAGATTTTACCAGGGGATTCTACTATGGGAAACCATCTGAAGAAGATCAGATATACGATAATAATACTTATGTAAGAAATTCTGAATATATGGGTCTGATTGAAAAGGTTAATGAAGATGGAAGTGTTGAGTTCTCACAGAAGAATAAGTTCTGTGTAGGTGATGAACTGGAAGTAATGCTTTTTGATGGGGAAAACCTGAAGATTAAGGTGGATGCTATAAAAGATGAGTGGGAAAATGATATGGAAAGTGCTCCTCATCCTAAGCAGAAATTAAAAGTGTACTATAATAATTGTGACATAAATAATGATAAAATTCCTGGTAAAGGTATGGTTATAAGAAAAAACTTGTTGCCAAATAATACTGGTATGCTATAATACTTATGTTAACGACTTATGTCATATTATTTTATGGGGAATAATTTATTGGAGAGGAAGGTATATTATGCGTTTAACCGGTGCAAGAAAGAAAATTCGTATCGGAGATCTTCTCGTTGAAGCTGGCGCTATTACAGATGAGCAGCTTCAGGAGGCACTTGCCAAGCAGAAGGAAGAAGGCGGAATGCTTGGTAACATCATCATGGATCTCGGATTTATCTCAAGAGAACTTCTTATTACTGTTCTTACTACCCAGATGGGTATCGACTATTGTGAAATCCAAAGTGTAAAAATAGATGAAGAGGTTGTGGATCTTGTTCCTAAAGACCTCGTTCAAAAATATAAAGCAATGCCAATTGGTTATGCAGATGATAATCCAAACATACTACTTGTTGCTATGGCAGATCCTATGGATCTTATGGCGGTGGATGATATCAGTATTGCCAGTGGTCTTCAGGTTGAACCTTTACTTTCATTCCAGGATGATATCGAGAATGTAATCGGTAAGTTCTATGGAAGTGCTGAGGCTATGGAAGCTGCCGAGGCTTACAAACTGGAAATGGGAACAGGAGCCGGTGATGAAGAAGATGGATACGGAGAGGAAATTGATAATTCTCCTATCGTACTTCTTGTTAATCAGATCATTGAAGGTGGTGTCAGACAGCGTGCTTCCGATATTCACATCGAGGCTCTTGAGTCAAATGTTCGAGTAAGATACCGAATCGATGGTGCCCTTAAACAGGTTATGACATATGAACTTAGTATCCTTCCTGCGATTAGTGCCCGTATCAAGATTATTGGTGGTATGGATATTGCTGAGAAGAGAAAACCTCAGGATGGTCGTATTACTATAATAGTAGATAAACGTGAGTTTGATGTCCGTGTTTCTATTCTTCCTACAGTTTACGGAGAAAAGACAGTTATGAGACTTACATCCAAGGAGGGACTTACAAAACCTAAGTCAGGACTTGGATTTACTGAAGAGGAAATCGAAGTATTTGATGGAATACTTAGTAATCCTCATGGAATCATTCTTGTTACAGGACCTACAGGTTCCGGTAAATCAACAACGCTTTATACATCTCTTTCAGAACTGAATACAGAAGATATAAATATCATCACTGTTGAAGACCCTGTGGAGGCGAATATAAACGGAATCAATCAGGTTCAGGTTAATGTAAAAGCAGAGATGACCTTTGCTGCGGCTCTTAGATCCATTCTTCGTCAGGACCCTGACGTTATAATGATCGGAGAGATTCGAGACGGCGAGACTGCACAGATTGCCGTTCAGGCGGCTATCACTGGACACCTTGTTGTATCCACACTCCATACTAACTCGGCTGCATCAACAGTTACTCGTATCATCGATATGGGAATTGAACCATATGTTGCCGGCGATGCTCTTGTAGGAGTTATAGCGCAGCGCCTTGTAAGAAGACTTTGCACATCATGCCGTGTGCCAAGACTTGCGGATGAAGATGAGAAGGTTGTTCTCGGTGTTGAAGATCCTGAAGATGATGTAGTTATATATGAGCCTGTTGGATGTCCACTTTGTAACGATACAGGATATTCCGGACGAATCGGTGTTTACGAGATGATGCCGGTATCAAGAGAACTTCAGGCAGTCATAGCCAAGGGTGCAACTGCCGATGTAATTGAAAAACAAGCGCTTGCTGAAGGAATGTCAACACTTAAGATGTCAGCGGCAAGACATGTTCTTAAGGGAACAACTTCAATTTCAGAGATGAAGAAGATAGTTTATACAACTGGTGATAATTATTAAAAATCGGTTGTATTATATATAGAAGAAAACATATCACAGAAAAATAATCAAAGATTGGGGGATATATTATATGATAGATATGGACGAACTCCTCAGCCTTGCGGTTGATGAAAATGCATCTGATATACATTTGGCAGTAGGTATTCCGCCAAAGTTCAGAATAAACGGAGCACTTCAGGAAGTAGATGTTCCACCACTTACTTCCCAGGAGGCAGCAGATAGTATCGGAATGACAATGAATGAAAGACAGAAAGCTATCCTTAAGGATAGAGGTGAGTGCGACTTTGCTTACTCTGTAGGTGATAAGGGACGTTTCCGTGTTAATGTTTACATGGATAAGGGTAACATGGCTGCTGCTTATCGAAAGATTGATACAATCATTCCTAAGCCTGAGATGTTGGGACTGCCACCTGCGGTAGTTGATCTTTATAAAAAGAAAAGAGGACTTGTTCTTGTAACAGGACCTACAGGATCCGGTAAATCAACAACACTTGCTTCTATTATAAATAAAGCAAATGAAAACACCAGTAACCACATAATCACACTTGAGGATCCTATTGAGTACATTCATCATCATAAGAAATCCATAGTTAACCAGAGAGAGCTTGGTATGGATACACTTTCCTTTGATAATGCACTTAGAGCTGCTCTTCGTGAGGATCCTGATATAATCCTCGTAGGAGAGATGCGTGACCCTGAAACAATTCAGATAGCAATTACAGCTGCTGAGACCGGTCACCTGGTTTTCTCAACACTGCATACAATCGGTGCTGCAGCTACAGTAGACCGTATCATCGACGTATTCCCACCTCATCAGCAGCAGCAGATACGTATTCAGCTGGCGATGGTTATCGAAGGTGTTATTTCACAGCAGCTTCTTCCTACAGCTGATGGACATGGGAGATGTGCAGCATTTGAAGTTATGTTAGCTACTTCAGCTATCAGAGCTCAGATCCGTGAAGGTAAGACTCATCAGATCAAATCATCTATTCAGACATCAAGAAATGTCGGAATGGTTACCATGGATGACTGCCTCATAGAAATGTTCAGAAATGGCCAGATTACTAAGGATGATGCACTCCTGTATGCACAGGATCAGATAGATATGAAGAAGAATTTATATTGATTTTGTATAATTCATTTAATAAACAATCATAATTCACAGTTTGTTCATATACTATTAACAAAACTCTTGCAATTTTATGTAAATTATTGTAAGATTTTATAAATATTATGAAAAAATGGGCGGAGGATAGAAAATGGGCAAGTATAATTATAGAGCTGTCGACTCTAATGGTAGAACAAAAAAAGGTACCATAGAGGCCAACTCTGAAGAGGCTGCTAAGTCCAGACTTAGGGCCGAAGGTTTGTCAATCGCTGAAATTACTGAAGGAACAGATGTGGGATTTACCTTTAGAAAAAAGAGGGTAAAGACCAGAGATCTTTCCGTATTCTGTAAACAGCTTGCGTCAGTTCTGAGAGCTGGTGTGCCTGTACTTTCAGCACTGGATATGATGAGCGCACAGATGGAAAACAAAGTATTAAAGGAAGCGGTTGAGGAAGCTGCAGCGCATGTTCAGAAGGGTGGAACACTTGCTGACGCGCTTAAGCTTAATCCTACAATCTTCCCACCTATGCTTTACAATATGGTTGCAGCCGGTGAGGCATCCGGTAAACTTGAGATAGCATTCGAGAGAATGGCAACACAGTTTGAAAAGGATGGACACATTGAGGCTAAGATCAAGAGTGCCATGACATATCCTATAGTAGTACTTGTTGTCGTTGTTGGTGTAGTAATCATGATGCTTACAGCGGTTATACCTACTTTCTCAGAAATGTTTAAGGAAATGGGCGCTGAACTTCCAAAGGCAACTCAGATGCTTGTAAATGCTTCTGACTTCCTTGTAAAGAGGTGGTACATAGTTATCCTGGCGGTTATCATACTTATAGTAGCAATCAAAGTATTCTCACAGACTGAGTTTGGTCAGGATTTCAATGGAAAGCTTGCACTTTCATTACCTATTTTTGGTAATCTTAATACTAAAACAGCAGCTGCAACGTTTTCACGTACATTTGCTACACTTCTTGCATCAGGTATTCCTCTTGTAGAAGCAGTTGAGCAGACAGCTAACGTTATGAAGAACAAGATTATTAGAGACAAGCTTAAAGAATGTAAGATTCAGGTAACCCGAGGCGTTCCTCTTTCGAAACCTATCAAAGATATGGAAATCTTCCCTCTTATGCTTCCTCAGATGATGCATATCGGTGAAGAGACAGGTAACATAGAGGATATGATGGAGAAGGTTGCAGACTTCTATGAAGACGAAGTTGATATTGCAACTGACTCTCTTACAGCTGCAATCGAGCCACTCATCATCGTTGTTATGGCTGTTGTAGTTGGATCAATGGTTGTCGCTATCTACTCACCAATCCTTGGTATGTATGATGCCGTTGATAACTATTAAAATCAAAATGCTATTAAATTAGTTAATACTGCCTGGGCGAGAGGCACTATTATACACTATTTAATAAATAAAAAATTTTAAGAAAAGGAGAGATGTAATTATGAAAACATCAAACAAAGGTTTCTCACTCGTTGAGCTTATTATCGTTATTGCTATCATGGCAATTCTTGCTGCAGCTATCGCACCTGCTCTTATCCGTTATATCGATAAGTCACGTAAGGCAGACGATGTAACAGCTGCTGGAACAATCAACTCTGCTGTATCTTCAGCTCTTGCTAACGAAGATGCTTATGATGAGATTCAGTCTGTAGCTGAGAACACAGCTTTCCTTCAGGCTAAGTCTGCTGATACAAAGACACCTGGAAAGTTCGAAGCTGTTTCTGGATCATATCCTACATTTATCTATGAAGTTAACTCTAACGTTGGTGGAACACCTGGAGTTAAGTATAAGAAGAACGGCGCTGGCGCTGGTAAGTGGACTTGGAAAGTTGGTGTAACTGCATCAGGTAAGCCAATCGTTTGGATCAACAACGGTACAACTGATTATGAGCTTCAGCCTACAATTCATCCTTCATACAAGTAAGGGTTATATAGTTAGCTATAAAGCTTAATTAATGGAAATAACAGGTGCTGAACCTGAGCTCGGATCTCGCCGATGAGAAATGGTCAGCACCTGTGATTCCGTGTTATATGAAAAAATTTAGTAAAAAATGTGGTTATTTATATGGTCAGCGGTTTTTGTTTTCTTCTTTTACATGATCATTTTTAAGAAGTGATTTTGTAAAAGGGGTATGGAGTTACGGTGTACATTCCTTTAAGTGCAGCCGGTCAACTTGCAGCTGACCTCTGTAAGAAGGCCGATGCCTTATAAATTAAAACTACTGATTAGCGAGGGAGGCTATAGAATGGCAAAGAGTAAT
>JAILMQ010000065.1 GCA_024692605.1 Eubacterium sp. | reverse complement strand
GTAATATATGAAAGTCCTTCCAATTATAATCTGGATATAGTATTCAGAAACAGAAAGGAAAAGATTAATGGTCTGGATATTGCTTATCATATTGATTACAATACCAGACTTCAGGAAATAAAAGCATCTCAGAATCCATTTCTCTGGTTTAAATGTTTTAACCAGGAGAAGTATACAATAGAGAGAAAAATACAGTTTGATGATTCACTTCTAAAAGAAAAGGTTATGTCCTTTAGTGAACTTGATCCTGAGAATATGACAGAGCCTCAGAATCCTGCTATCGTTCTTAATGATGATAATCAGGTGGTGGCTGTAGAAGGTGATCAGGGAACTCTAATTAAAGAACCGGAAAAGGTTTATGAACTTATAAAGAATGCAGTTTCCAGAGGGGAAAAGAAGATCGTTATAGAAGACGAAGGTTTTTATGCAGAACCTAAGTATTCATTGGAATCAAAAAGAATTCAGAAGTGCCTAAGAACCTGTAATAATATAGCAGGTCTGAATATAACCTATTACTATGCAGACAAGAGATTTTCTCTTGAACCTTCCGATCTTTTTGATACTGTTATTATTTCAGATAACTATGCTACGGAAGTAGATAAAACAAGAATTAAATATATACTCCATAAGTTTTCTTCCAAGTACGATACTTACGGAAAGAGCAGAAGATTTAAGAGACATACTAATAAATATATGGATATAGATGATGCTGATTATGGCTGGAAGATAAATGTAGACGAAGAATCTGAGAATCTCTATGATGATATAATTCACAGGAGAAATGTATCCAGAACTCCTGCATTTGAATCAGAAGCATTTTGTTATGGGGATGATGGTGATGATATCGGCAATTTCTATGCAGAGGTTGATATCGCTGAACAGCATATGTTTGTATATATGGATGGAAGAAGAATTCTTGATTCGGATGTTGTTACAGGATGTGTAGGAGCAGGTCATTCTACTCCCGGTGGAATATATCAGATCGATTATAAGCAGACTCCGGCCGTCCTCAGAGGTGAGGACTATGAGTCAAAGGTTACTTACTGGATGCCATTTAATGGTGGAATTGGTTTCCATGATGCTACCTGGAGAGGTTCCTTCGGTGGAGAGATTTATAAGTATAGTGGATCTCATGGATGTGTAAATATGCCATTTTCAAAAGCACAGGAGCTTTTTGGTATAGTTGAAGAAGGAATGCCGGTAATTGTTTATTGACAATGACAGTTAATAAAGCTAAAATTATGGATAACGTTTTTTAAATCAATTGAAAGGTTGTGAATATATGAAAACTAAGGTACTTTCACTTCTTGTAGATAATACTGCGGGAGTATTAAGTCGAGTATCAGGAATGTTCAGTAGACGTGGATACAATATTGACAGTTTATCAGTTGGTATTACTGAAAATCCTAAATTCTCCAGAATGACAGTTGTGGTTACCGGAGATGATAAGATTTTAACTCAGATAAAGAGTCAGCTTAATAAACTTGAAGATGTAAAATCTATAGTTGAACTTAAAAACGGTGAATCAGTTACAAGAGAACTTGTACTTATTAAGATTAAAGCTGATGCCGCTGAAAGACAGCAGATAATCTCTGTAGCAAATGTATACAGAGCTAATATAGTCGATGTTTCTCCTGATTCAATCATGGTAGAGCTTACAGGTAATAATAATAAGGTAGAAGCATTTAAGAGTCTTATCGAAGGCTTTGAGATTCAGGAACTGGTAAGAACCGGTGTTACAGGACTTGTAAGAGGCCGTGCTGAATCAGATGATTAAAGTAAAGTTAATTATGCTTTTAGCAAATTAATATATTAAATCTATTTTTATAAGGAGGCATTAAAAATGTCAGATTTAAAGATTTTTTATGAACAGGATTGTAATTTATCACTCCTTGATGGAAAGACTATCGCAATAGTTGGTTACGGTAGCCAGGGTCATGCACATGCACTTAATCTTAAGGACTCAGGAGCTCACGTAATCATTGGATTATATGAGGGAAGCAAGTCTTGGAAGAGAGCTGAGGAGCAGGGCTTCGAAGTTTACACAACAGCTGAGGCTGCTAAGAAGGCTGATATCATCATGATTCTTATCAATGATGAGAAGCAGGCTGCTATGTACAAGGCTGACATCGAGCCAAACCTTGAGCCGGGAAACATGCTTATGTTCGCTCATGGTTTCAACATTCACTTTGGTCAGATCGTTCCACCTGCAGACGTAGATGTTACTATGATTGCTCCTAAGGCACCTGGACATACAGTTCGTTCAGAGTACCAGGCTGGTAAGGGTACACCTTGTCTTATAGCTGTATATCAGGATGCAACAGGTCATGCACAGGATATGGCACTTGCTTATGGTGCCGGTATCGGTGGAGCTAGAGCCGGACTTCTTGAGACAACCTTCAGAATTGAGACTGAGACAGACCTCTTCGGTGAGCAGGCAGTACTTTGTGGTGGTGTTGTTGCTCTTATGCAGGCTGGTTTCGAAACACTTACAGAGGCAGGATATGATCCAAGAAATGCTTACTTTGAGTGTATCCATGAGATGAAGCTCATCGTTGACCTTATCTATCAGAGTGGTTTCGCAGGAATGAGATATTCTATCTCTAATACAGCTGAGTATGGTGATTACATCACAGGACCTAAGATCATAACAGAAGATACAAAGAAGGCTATGAAGAAGGTTCTTGCTGATATCCAGGATGGTTCATTCGCTAAGGACTTCCTTCTCGATATGTCATCTGCAAGTGGACAGGCTCACTTCAAGGCACTTCGTAAGAAGGGCGCTGAGCATCCATCAGAGATTGTTGGTAAAGAGATTCGTTCACTTTACAGCTGGTCTGATGAAGATAAGCTCATCAATAACTAATCTGTCTATATTACATTTAATATATTGATCAATTAATTGATAAAGAATCTCGGCATAACTTGTCTGGGATTCTTTTTTTGTGTTATACTGTGGAATAGTGTTTAAATAATTAAAGGTGCGGATGCTTATATGAATCATTTAGAAGCACAATCGTATATTATGCCCTTTATTGAGGGGAATCTTCCTGAGAATAAACAGGAAGATTTTGTAATTCATATGAAGAACTGTAAGAAATGCCATGAGGAGCTGGAGATATATTATACGCTCCTGGTTGGAATGAAGCAGCTGGATAATAAACAAAGTCTTTCTACCGATTTTAATCGTGATCTTGAGCAGGAACTAAAAAGCATGAGTCATAAGGCAAAGGGTAGAAAACGTTTTAGAGTTTCAGCGTTCTCTGCCATCATGGCTGTTATTTTAGTACTTGGAACTCTTGCTTATGCTGATGTTATATCGAAAGTATATAATTTTGAACAGTCTACAAAAGCGGGAAATCAGGGTGAATATTATTTTTACAACAGTCTTGGGGAGGAATTTGTATTCGATAATGTTGACCGGATCTATTCAGGTGTAAAAATAGATGATGAGAAGAAGATTTCTGATTTTCAGAGAATCAGAGGTTTTCAGGATATGGAAAATGCATATGACCAAATAATGACCATGGGGGAGGAAATGACATATGTCGAGATTACTACTGATTGACGGAAACAGCATAATGAATCGGGGATATTTTGCGCTTCCAAACACTTTGACCTCACCGGATGG
>JAILMQ010000271.1 GCA_024692605.1 Eubacterium sp. | reverse complement strand
GCTATCAGATCTCCACTCATTTTCTTCATAAGTGTCTTTGCAATATATAGCCCCATGCCATTTCCGTCTTTATCTGTATTTTCCCAATCCTTTCCACGATAGAATTTGTTGGTTATAAGATCAAGTTCATTTTCCGGAACTCCAGGACCATGGTCACTTATACTCATCTCAAGGAACCTATCCTCCAGCACGTAAGATATATCTATCACAGTATCAGCATATTTGTAAGAATTTGCTATGACATTTCCTATAACCTGCGCCATTCGTTTCTTATCTATATTTATAACAACCGCCGGAATATCTTCCATAATCACAAGATTTTTATTGTCAAAGCTTCGAACTATTTCGCGCAGAACCTCTGACTCTTCATCAGCTGGACTCACTCTGAATTCACCAAGATCATTCAGTGTTGATGCGAATAAATCTGACACAAGTGTATCAATCTGTTCAGTCTTCTCATGTATTCCAGATGTATCTTCAAGCATATCAGTTATTTCTTCTTTGCTAAATGCTACATCTTCATCTTTTTCTTTCGAATCAAGCTTAGTCCTTAGCCTCATTTCCATAAATTCCGTTGTCACCTGTATTCCTGTAACAGGAGTTTTTAAATCATGACTAAGTGATGCGACCAGTTCCCTCTCTTTCCTCTGAAGCTCAAGTTCTCTCTTTCTTGACTCTGCAAGTTCTTCCCTCATAATATCAAAGCTTTCAGAGAAAGCACCGAACATATTTTCCCTATCCATTTCAAGCGGTTCATCCAGTTTCCCCTGAGCTACTTTAGCAGCAAAATCTTTCATTCTCCTGAACGGTACAATTATCGCATGCCTGATATAAATCCCGTAACACGAAGCAGCTATGAGTATCAGTAAACAGCAAATACATGTACCAACGATAAAACGATATCTGAATACTCTGAACTCATCCATCCCGTCATCAAGCATAATGACTGTTCCCCATACACTATCCCCTTTTTTTAGAAACATATATGGGTATCGATTCTGCACTGCATTTTCTACGGAAATATCATTCAAGATAGCAGAGTCCTTTATGTGGGAATAAAGCACATTGTTAGTTTTATCTATTATCACAAACTCGCACTCAAAGTCTTCCGCATCCAGCTTAGTAAGATTACCCACATTTTCTTCAGCCCTCCGGGCAATCTTATTCAGAAGAACAATTTGTTCGCGAGAATTATTATCCGATCCGGCACCTGTATCTTTAGTTATAACTATGAGTAATATTACACCGATAACGAATACCAAAGACATTATAAACAAAGCATTTAAATATCTCTTCATTCATCCACCTTTTCTACAACATATCCAACACCCCATACTGTTTTTATAACAGTTGGATTCTTAGGATCATCCTCAATCTTTCCCCGGAGTTCACGTATATGTACAGTAATTGTTGCGTCACAAGTATACTCATCTCCCCATACTTTTTCCAGAAGTTCGTCTCTCGTTACTACTCTGCCAGCATTCTCCAGAAGATATAATAGGAGTTTATATTCCATATCTCTAAGCTCTTCACTCCGTCCATTTTTAGTAAGATTATGCATAGATATATCAAGATACACTCCATCTCTGATAAAAATCTTCTCATCTGAAGTTGGAGAAGCTTTTTGAAATGACTCGGCTACAAGCCTGGCATTTTCCTTTGCCTTCTCATATCTTGCAAGAACCGCTTTAACCTTGGCAAGAAGAATGTTCGTTGTAAATGGCTTCGTTATGTAATCGTCACCACCAATATTAAGTGCAATAAGCACATCATCATCACTTGTCCGCGCACTGATGAAAAGAATTGGCATATCATACTTCTCTCTAATCTCCGTACAGAGGTCAAAACCGGATTTATCACCCAGATTAATATCCAAAAGAAGCAGAGATACTGAATTTTTATCCAAAAACTCTACGGCATCCTCATATGTAGTTACATAGGTTGTTTTAATCCCAACAAAATTAAAATACTTTGATGTGGAACGAGCAATAAGCTCATCATCATCAACCATTAATACTTTGTAATCGTTTTCTTTCATTATTATCCTCGTTTCAAATCATTTTCCCCAATAAAATCAATCTTTTAGACAACTTAACGGAACTACATATACTCCATCATCTCTTCGATATGCATATGCTCCTTTTCCAACCAATACCATCATAAAAGATGGAGCATTCATCTTATCGGTATCAATTTTATCTCTTAATGCTTTCAACGTCGTTGCCCCGTGCTCAATATGATCTTCACCTCCAAGTTTTATTTCTATTAATCCATATTTTCCATTCCTTAAATGAATTACCGTATCACATTCTAATCCACTCTTGTCTCTGTAATGATATACCTCTCCATCCAGTGAATGCGCATAAACTCTTAAATCTCGCACACACATTGTTTCAAAAATAAACCCAAATGACTTAAGATCATTTATCATATCCTTGGGTCCCAGGCCTAATGCAGCAACCGCAATAGATGGATCTGTGAAATATCTGGTATCAGAGGACCTTATAGCGGTCTTTGATCTAATATTAGGATTCCATGCTGGCATATCTTCGATAACAAATAGTTTTTTTAACGCATTAATATACGAATACACTGTATCTACATCAAGTCTATCTGAATCATTTGTTAACATATCTTGCCTTATTGATTCTACTGACACTTGATTTCCTTGACATCTGGCATATGCTTTCAACAGTCTTTTGGTTCTTTCAGAATCTCTTTTTACATTATCAACTCTTGATATATCTATTTCTTCAACAACTTTAATATAATCGTAAACTTGATCCAAAGCATTTTCATCTTTGAGTTCCAAAGTAGTAGGCCAGCCTCCCCTACAGGAAAGATATGCTATTTTTTCTATATCATCATTAGGATTAATACCAACAATATCTTTTTCTTCAGAAAATAAATCACTTAAGCTTACTGTTCCATTAGAATCGCCAGATTCAAAAAGACTCATAGTTCTCATCTTTAACCATGCTACTCGTCCAGTGCCTGAATGAAATATTTCATCCCTGTTTGCAGGAACTGCTGATCCAGTTAAAATAAAATGCCCAACCCCTTGCCTATGATCCACTTCATATCTCACAGAATCCCATAATTTGGGAGAAACTTGCCATTCGTCTATAAGTCTAGGAGTCTTTCCCTCCAATAAAAGACTAGGTTTTAGTTCCGCAACTTTAATATTTTGTTCCATGTCATCAGGTTTTGACATATATAACGCACTTTCAGCAATATGTTCTGCTGAAGTAGTTTTCCCACATAATTTTGGACCTTCTATTAAAACTGCTCCAATACCCTCAAGTTTTCTTTTTAATATACCATCTATTATACGAGGCCTATAATTCATCATATAAAGAATCCCTCCTGCTTCAATTAACAAATAATAGTTGTTTTATATTAAAATAACCCCCTTTTATGAATATGTCAATTATCCATTCGGTAATTCGACGCATTTACATTCGGTAATTTGGCGTGTTTATATTCGGTAATTTGGCATGATTATATTCGATATATTTTGCAACACTCATTGTGTAACAAAATAAATATATCCACAACCAGTAACGCTATATAAACTAATGCATTTAACAAAGTTTCTCTATTTAATATTTCTGCAAACGCAGATAAATAAAGGGCTGACAGGATATTCAAGTAGACATAATATTCTCATTTATGTAAATCGTTTTTGAGTTAAAAAAATAAGGCTAAAAGCCTGGGAACCCGCATAAACTCTAGGAAAGTAAAAGAGCGTGTCGGTTTCCTATACAATATCCCATAGATATCAGCCTTGAAAAACGGTCTTTTGAATGTCAGATACGGAAACAGCAATACCGCAGGCACTCCTGCAAGATATCCCAAAATAACATTCCTGCCTACAAAGCCTGCGACAGAA
>JAILMQ010000267.1 GCA_024692605.1 Eubacterium sp. | reverse complement strand
ACCAGAGAATAATAAAAACCATAATAACCTATCAAGTACTGAAATAGGTGGAGACTTCGAGGAGTAATCATGAAAAAACAAAACATTAAAAAAATCATTTCAATTATTTCATTAGTTGCGTTTCTAAGCACAACTATTTTTAGTAGCTTTAATGCAGAAGGATATGTAGAAGCTGCCGGTAAGATGAAAAAGCTGAAAAGCAGTCAATATGAAAAAATGATTCAGGGTGGTATGACTAAGGAAGAAACTAAATTACTATTGAGTTATTTGTCATATGGTAAAAGGAATCGTAGTAGAAAGCAGATTACCAAGAGTTTTAAGGAATACCAGGATTCTTTGTTGTGTATATTGTTTGCAACAAGACTGACTGATGATGGAAAGTTTGGATTTAAGTATAATATTAAAAAAGTTAACAGGTTGCTGTCCAGCTTCTGTGGTTTCAGATTTAAGAAGAATAAAAAATATAAACATGCAAAGACAGACAGTAAGCATCTTACATTTTCTTCTTCTGGTGGAGGCTATGATAGTTACATAGTGATTAAGTCTGCTAAGTATAATAGTAAGAAGATAGAGATAAAGTATGAAGAACATAACTATCTTTCAGAACATGTTGCTGGTCATAAGTTTAGTGAGGGCACATATAAAGCTACATTTAAAAGATTAAAGAATGGCAAATATACGCTGAGTTACATCAAGTTTTTGCATTAATTACAGATATAAAGATTTAAAAAGGAGACCAATTACATGGAAGAATCAATGAAGGATTATGAAAAGATGCTGGAGGAATCCTACAGCCTGATGGGGGATGGAGTTCATGATACGGATACTCTTCTGGCATGGAGAAAGGCTGAGGAACTGAAGGAATCTCAGGAAAATATTACTGTTACAGTTAGTGAAGTTGTGAAGGGTGGAGTGGTTGCTGATTTTGAAGGTATCAGAGCTTTTATTCCTATTTCCAAGTTATCTCTTGAGAGAATAGATGATTGCAGTCCATTCCTGGAGCAGGAGCTTGAGGTCAGAGTTTTTGAGGCCAATATGGAAGAGGATAAGCTTATTCTTTCAGCTAAGGAAATTCTGAGAGAGAGACAGGAACTCAGCAGAAAGAAGAAAATCTCCGACGTTAAGGTTGGTCAGGTATTTACCGGTAAGGTAGCAACCATTAAGGATTATGGGGCTTTTATTGATCTTGGCGATGGACTTTCCGGACTGGTTCATATCTCCCAGATATCTCATAAAAGAATTAAACATCCGAAGGTTGTTCTTAAAGAGGGTCAGGAGGTTAATGTAAAGGTTATTGATATCAAGGAAGGTAAGATATCCCTTTCAATAAAAGCACTTCTGGATAATCCTGAGGACGTAGAGGCTGAAGAGGGAGAATTCGAAATTCCTGAATCAGAAGAAATCAGTACTTCACTTGGTGATCTTCTGAAGGAATTTGATTTTTCATAATTATATAAATGCGAATCTATTGATAAAGATGATTTATACGAATGTCAACCTATTAATTTATTTAGGTTGACATTCTTTTTTGCTTTTGTTATAACCTACTATGTTGTTTATAAAATAATATACCTACTATGTTGTTTTATAAAATGAATAGGACATATGAACGGAAGGAAAGAGCAAAATGGACATAAAAAAACTGACCGACGAAATAATAGATGGTAAAAGACTTGGAAGAGAGGATGATCTGAGTTTTTTTAAGGATTGTTCATTGGATGAATTGAGAAGTGGAGCGGACCGGATTCGTAAGGAATTGGTAGGTGACAGGGTTGATCTATGCACTATTATTGCAGGAAAAAGCGGTAATTGTGGGGAAAATTGCAAGTTTTGTGCCCAGTCAGTTCATAATCATACAGATTGCGAAGTATATAACTTGTTGGACTATAACAGGATTTTAGAGGAATCAAAGTCCAATGAAAAGGAAGGCGTAGATAGATTTGCTATTGTGATTTCCGGACATAGTCCTTCAGATAAGGATTTTGAAAAGTTAATAGATATTTATAAAAAGCTTAGAAAAGAACTGAAGATCTCTCTTTGTGCATCCTTGGGCTTTCTGACACAGGAACAGTTTGACAGATTATATGATGCAGGGGTAAGAAGCTACCATAATAATATAGAGACCTCCCGAAGGTTTTTTGAACATATATGCACAACACATACATTTGATGACAAGATTGCGAATATAAAAAGAGCCCAGGCTGCAGGCCTCAGCGTATGTTCAGGTGGAATTATTGGAATGGGAGAAACAATGGATGATCGTATAGATATGGCAGTGGAGCTTTCGGAACTTGGAATCAGTTCTATACCAATCAATGCCCTTATTCCTATTCCGCATACACCTTTAGAAAAACTGCCTATACTTTCAGAGAAAGAAATTCTTCGTACAGTTTCGATGTTTAGATATATTAATCCCAACAGCAATATACGTATTGCTGCCGGGAGAAAACTTATAAGTGAAAATGGAAGGGCTGTTTTTACGAGTGGTGCCAGTGCAACAATTACCGGAAATATGCTGACTACTTCCGGCTCTACTATTAAAAGTGATCGTAAAATGCTTACATCCCTTGGTAGAAAAATTATTGATGGATTTAATGACTTCCAATAACTATATGATCCAGTATCTCATGAATTTCATCTTCTGATAGATTTGAAAATGAGAGATATCCATTATATTCATTATAGGAAATAAGTACGGTTGTTTCCTTTTCGTTATCTATATTGGTTCCATCCACCAGAGTATATTCAAGGCCCGTCTTTGCCTTGTAGTTACGTTCATTTTCTTTAGAAGTAATGGGGATGCTGAATACGGCGTCATCAGCTACATTTCCTTCTATTACATCCTGATAGAGATGGAATTCACCTTCACCGTAATTAAAGTTTACATCTATTGAATATTCCTTTGTGATAGGATCAAGTTCTGTGATTGTATAGATCGGATCTTTTGATTCCGGTTCGATTCCATCGAAGATGTTTTCAAATCTGGTATCGCTTATCATAGTTTCATAATCAGGAAAGGTATAAAATGTATTCAGAAATGATCCGTTAGTAAGTACTTCTTTTTTAGTCAGCCACTTATCGTCAGCACCGGGTTCATATTCATTTTTTGTTTCTTCGCTGACTGATTCGTAAGGCTTACTAAGTTCCTCATCATCTATATATTCTTCATTTCCTACAGAAACACCATGGTCGGTTACGATTACCTTATTCATTATATAGTTGGCGGCGTAAACGCCTCCGGTAAAGATAAGGGCAAACACAATAACAGCGGCTGCTACCTTTGGAAGGAAGTAAATAGATCTTTGCTTTGAAAGAAGAATAACACCTGCGGATTTTTTATCTGTACTGTTTTCTTTCATTTTTTCAATAAGTTCTAGTGTACTGTTATTTAGCTTATCATCTGGTTCAAAGTTTGGTTGTAGTGATTTTTTTAGTAATGATTCTATGTTTAATTCTTTATCTGTCATAACTCATTTTCTCCCTTAGCATTTTTTTTGCTTTGTTCATCCTGCTTTTTACAGTGCCCGCAGGAATTCCTAATGCTGCGGCAATCTCATTTATAGACATATCTTCCATATAATACATAAGAATTACTGCCCGAAGTTTATCGGGAAGAGAAACAACAAGCTTTCTGATCTGAGTTTCCTCTTCACTTTGTACTACCCTTTCTTCAGGAGATTTATTGGAGTCCGGAATGTTGTTTAATTCCTCGTCTATTATAGGAACTATGTCAGCCTTTTCTTTTCTCCAGGTTTTCTTCCTTATTACGTTATTCCAAACATTTGCTGCAATAGTAATAAGGTAAGATTTCGGATTTTTTTCCGAATCAATCTCATTTTTCTGAAATGCTATAAGAAAAGTCTGCTGATATAGATCATCTGCGTCATATTTATTTTTAGTAATATACATACAGAAGGAATAAACTGACTTACCGTATTCCTGTATATATCTTTCTATATTATTAGATTCCATGTCTTAATTGCTCCGTAGGTTTGTAAATGAATTCATTTTGACCTTCACTTATATATTGTCATTATACGAAAAATGGTTCATAATTTTGGGTAGGATAGTAACTATTCAGGTCATGCAATCGCCGAACCCGTTTTTCTTCGAAAAACTTCTATTCGGCGATGATGAGGCTTTGCCTCATATATAAATAATTTATCATAATCGCCTTTGAAAGCTAGCTTTCATGGCGATATGATAAATTATTTATGCATGACCTGAATAGACACAAAAAATGAACCAAATTAATTTTCATGAAAATATATTAGTGTAAGGACATTTACACTGTCAAATCAATCTATGAAAGAGGAAAAAAGAAAATGAAAAAATTGGTTAAAAGTTTTATTGCAGTTCTAATGGTTTTATTTTTCTTCATTTCAGGCTTTTCGTCTGTAAATGTAAATGCAAAATCAAAAGAAAAAAAATCATTATCAGTAAGCGTTTCTGCCGGGGCTATGATTAAAGGAGATTCAAAAAATCTGGATATCTCTCCAAAGGGAACTAAGATCAAGTCCATCAAATCCAGCAAGAAAAATGTTATAAAGGTTACTTCAAAAGGAAAAATCACTGCTTTAAAGAGCGGTACTTCCACTATTACAGTAACTTCAAAAGATGGAAATGAAGCCAAGATTACTATCAAAGTATTTAAGGCTAAGAGTGATATGATCGTTAATCGTAAGATTAATGGCAAAAAGGCTCTGTGGCATATAAAGTCCGGAAAGGTTGTTAAAAAATCTGGGTTTGCCACAGATGGTATAGATTGGTATTACGCTGAAAAGGGTAAGGTAAGAAAGAAGACCGGAATCTTTTCAGGTAAGGTAAATGGAGTTAAAGCTAAGTGGTATGTAAAAAAAGGTAAAGTCGGTCTTACAATAAACGATAATGTCTATGTAAAAGGATACACCTATAAGCTGAAAAATGGAAAGGTCATTAAGAAGGCAAAAGGAAAAATAGATGCATTCTTCGGAGATATTGTTGAGCTTTCTTCATATGATAAAAAGGTAATAGGTAATGCTAATTTATCAGTGAGTTCAGATGCATTTTATCCTGAGACCGCTTATATGGATTGCATATTATCTGATAATGGAAAAGAAACAGGATTCTTCCTTTATACAGATGATAATAAAAAGTATGTAGGTCTCATATCAAATTTAGGTAATTATAATATTGAATATGTTGATTAC
>JAILMQ010000261.1 GCA_024692605.1 Eubacterium sp. | reverse complement strand
GTAATCACCGACTCCCGCCTTATCCAAATAATAATCTGTACCATTTAATACCGACACCAGATTATTAAGACCGCTGGCTACAAAGATTGACGCCAGTATGATAAAGAGGAAGAGGATGACATTCATCGTCTTATTTCTCTTCAGATCTTTTTTTAATATCTTGAAAAACATTTCCTTTTTCCCTTTCTTGTTATTTTTCATCTTATGGCTGAATAATAACAAGTCAATTATTAAATAATCATTAAACATTAAAAAAGTGAGTTCATGCGATTGCATGAACTCATTTCTACTCATACTTTTCTAACTACTAAAGTCACTCTAAATATATCATCTGATTTTTCTGCAAACACATCTCCATCCATTTTTGTCATGAGCTGTTTTACTATATAAAGTCCCAGACCGTTACCCTGGATATTATTTGTGTTACTTCCTCTATAGAAGGAATCAAATATATTATTCAGTTCTCCTTCTTCCAAAGAACAGCCGGAATTCGTTACGGTTATCAGCTTGCAGTCTTCTTCCTCACCAAAGGATATGCCTATACTGTGGCCATCTCCGTATTTTATAGCATTTTCCATCAGATTCTGCAGAGATTCTACCAGCCTGTCTTTATCTGCTGAGAGAAGTGCATTTTCATATTCTTCAACTTCAAACTTTGTATGAAGCACACTAAGCTTATCTTTATAATAAGCTGTGATACCATCCATCACATCCTTAAGATAAACCTCACCAACATTTACAGAAAGCTCCATAAAGTCTTCCCTGGACAAGGTATAAATCTCATTAACATATCCTTTTATCTCTTCAGTCTTTGAAAGTATACCTGAAAGAGCTTCCTGCTTTTTTTCCTCTGTATCATATATTCCTTCTGATAAAGCTTTAGTATAAAGCTGAATTGCGGAAAGAGGAGTTTTTATATCATGGGAAAGGGAAAGAAGCATAGTTTTCTTTTCCTTCTGATATTCCAGATTCTTTGACTTACTATCCTCCAGATTCTCCCGGAGCATATCCATTCCCCAAAGGAACTTTCCAAAAAACCGGCTTTTTTCTTCCTTAAGTGGAGTTGAAAGATTTCCCTTTGCAAGTTCCTCCGTAAGAGATGTCATTTTATCAAAAGGTTTTATAACCCTATTTCCTATATAAATAAAAACACCTATTGTCAGAGTAAGTCCCGCCAGCATTCCGATATTCATCATTATATAGGTATTCTTGTTTTCTTCTACTTGATATTCAATTCGATAAAGAGTTCCTTCTACTTCCTCTACTCTATAATCATAGTTACATATTTCTGACGAATCAAATACACTCACCCTCTTAATATTATTAAACTGAGACAGATCAATCTTATTAGGATTGTTTCTTATACTTTCATCTGATTCAAGAATTCGAACCACCCGCTCCGCTTCAACCAGATAGAATCTTTCGGTTTCTCGTATATTTGTAAAATATATTACATTTAACAGAAGGATTATCAGAAACTCTGCAACAATAATCAGAAAAGAAGCTTTTCTAAATCTATTCAAATCTGTATCCCACTCCCCACACTGTTATAATATGCTTTGGTTTTTTCGGATCCTTTTCAATTTTTTCACGCAACCATTTAATATGAACTGTAAGAGTCTGAAGTTCCGACTCGCTGTCACTCCCCCAGATACTACTGAAAAGATATTCTTTTTTAAGAGTAACACCTTTATTTTCAATAAGAAGTTTTAAAAGTTCAAACTCCTTTGTTGTAACTACTATATCCTTACCATCTACTTGAAGACTTTCGGTAATGGTATTAAGCGTAAGATTCCCCTCAACAATTATTTCCTGAGCATACTTTCTCTTAAAGATTCCATTTATCTTTGCTATAAGAATATCGATATCATAAGGTTTTTCGATATAATCGTCTGCTCCAAGATTAAGTCCCTTAAGCTTATCATCCTTTTCCGTTTTGGCACTTGCAATAAGTATATGAGCATTGGAGGTTTCCCTGATCTTGGAACATACTGCAAATCCATCAATTCCCGGAAGCATGATATCCAGGATAACCAGCTTTGCCCCATACATATCAAAGAGCTTCGTCGCCTTTTCTCCTGAATCCGCTACTGATACAACGTAGTTTTCTTTTCGGAGAAATGTTTCCAGAAGCCCTCCTATTTCTTTATTATCTTCTACAATCAAAATATCCAGCATAATTTTATTACGTCCATCCTCTGCTACTCAAACTTATAAATTAATTTACGTTCTATCTCTTTACCATTAGCTTCTATCTTGCAGCGACCGTTTATTATTTCTATTGCATCATCCGGTGCAAGGGTATCCTTACCTAACGAATTATGAATATTAACTCTGGTGTCTACTCCCAAAAGCTTTATAACAGTATCTTCATTAAGACCACCAACTGAAACAGCTTTGTCCCCGGCACTTGAAATATGTATAGATGCAAGTTCCATATTGAGTCTGGTGCTGCCATTCAATGCGCCAATACTTGTGGATCTGTCTGAGCCAATACTATACTCTGTATATGAATTACTGATTTTCACATTACAGCTTTCGCCTTCTAAGGTGCCAATACCCACACTTTCAGATCCATCACCTGAGAATCGGAAGGAACTGCCGGTAATAGAAACAGAAGCTGATTTCTCAACTGAGCCAATTCCAACGCCTCTGTTCAGCGATAGATCTGCGGAAATGTTACAATTGGTTATATCCAGATCTGCATCCTCCGAAATAGAACCGATACCAACACCAATTAATCCATTATTAAGTAAATCATATATACCGGCTTTTATATTGATGCTTCCTCCAAGACCGGAACCTATGCATATTCCAACATTGCCTTTTCCTTCAATGGTAATCTTACCGGATTGTAAAAAGTTCAACTCACCGTGACGTTTTTTCAGATCATTTCCTATTCCAAAATACTCATTATTAGTAAGGACGATATGCATATCACCCTTTCCTTCGATAGTTAATCTTGAGCTTTCCGGAACAAGTATACCGGTATCCAAAAGCTCATTATTACCCTCTATTACCAGAGTGACATCTGTATTCTCACCAAAATCAATACATGGTCTGTTCTTAATATTCGAGAAGATAACATTTTCCAGGGTTATTCTTCCTGAATAGCCTGACTCAACACGCAAATGTATATCAGTTTTTTTAGAAGGTGTGCCTATAATAGTGATATCCTTATAGACCATTCCCTCTTTTCCTACAACAATATCAGAGTATTCATCCTTTGCCAGATTAAGAAGAGATATTCTGTTAGTTTTACCCGCTACAAATACCTGTTTTGACTTACCATCTGTTTTTTCCTGATGATAACTCTTTATCTCATTTATTATCTTCTCATCTATCTTTCCGATAAACTCAGGCTGTGGTCTGCCTGTATAATATCCCTGAATAAGATCCACACCAAGATGAATAACTGTCCGAAGTTCTTCAGAGTTTTCAACTCCTTCTGCCAATGCTTTAATATCATTGTTATGACAGAATTCTATAATCTCTCTTACAAAATGCTGTTTCTGAGGTTTATCCTGAATATCCGTAAGAAGAGAGCGGTCAATCTTAACATAGTTTGGCATATATCTCAGGAGATTACTGATGTTGGAATAGCCTGTTCCATAATCGTCAACCGCTATCTCAATATTCAGGCTTGCAAATAAATTCTTCAGCTCCTCCAGATTCTTATCACTGAGTTCCGCCTCTTCTGTAAGCTCCACTACTACTCTGTCAGAATTTTTAGAAAGTATGTCTGTAATCTCATCAAGATTATCAACCTTGACTCCCGGAATACTATTGATAAACACCTTTGCATCTCCCAGGATATCTTTAGAAGCCTCTATTATATTCAGCACATTTAAGAAAGTAGCACTTTCAATATCAGAGAATTTCCCCTGCATGCCTGCGTACTTCAAAATCGTCAGAGGGGCTATAACTCTTTTTGCCCCTGATCTCATAAGTGCTTCATAGGAATATATGCTTCCATCTACTGCACTTACTATAGGCTGAAAATTATATTTAAGAAGATTTCTTCTGATGATTTCTTCAACAAGGTCATAATCTTCTTTTTCTTTTGGAGAAAGATAATCATATTCATCATCAAGCTTTTCAAACTTTAACGTTCTGATCTCACTTATTCTATCTCGAAGATCCTTAACTTCTATGTATCTGTTAAGGCTTTCCAGTCCCTGAGAAACCACTTTGATCCATCTGCGGTAGACTTCATCATAACTTCTGGAAACATTTCCATAGCTTACTACTGCATATCCAAAACAAGTATTTTCATAAAAAACAGGTGTGAAGAAAAATGCCCTTGGTTCTTCCGAATCTTCCTTCAGCTCTGGAAGCATTTCACTTGTTTCAAAGCTTTCTTCAATACTTGCAATACTATCCCTGTTATCTCTATTATATCTGACTGCGTAGATCATCCGTTTAGGATAGCCATCATTTGGTGGCATTTCTATCTGACCCATCTGACCAATTGTATCCACCAGACAAAGATGGAAGCTCTTTGCTGCTTTAATCTGATATGCATAGGAATAAACGGTACTGACAAATCCCATTAAATCCGTCTGTGCCAAAATGTTATCCTGCATGGAATTGTTTATAGAATAAAATCCCTCTTCAGAGATTTCAGTTCCCCACTCCTCACGTCTTTCATTATGACCTGAAACCCCGAACTTCATACATCCACAGGTTTCACCCAGTAAAAGCTTTGCCTTATCATCGAATTTATATGGTTTTTTTCCTTCCTTGATATCCTTGAGAGCTCCCACTGCGTAAACACCAAGTTCTTCACCGGGTGCAATATACGAAGTAATGACTTTAGGGCTGGTCTGCCCCTCATCTGAAGAATCAGCTCCCACAACTATCATATCCTCTGGAATCCTGTAACCTTTTTCCTCTAATGCCTTGCAAAGCCCTATTGCCATAGGGTCATTAGCCGTAATAATAGCCTCCGGAAGTTTACGTCCACTGGCCAGAAGATAATCCAGGCACTGTTCTCCACTCTTATACCAGAAATCACCTTCTATAATCCTGTGCTTCGGAACATCCAGATTATGCTCATGCATCGAATCTAGAAATGCATTCATTCTCTCTATTGAATGACGATGTTTTATCTTTCCTGTCAGAAATGCAATATCCTTTAATCCATGAACCTCAATAAGATGATCTGTAAGTTCTTTTACAGGAGTATAACTATCTATAAACACACTGTCATAATAATCACTTTCAAGATCCACAACAAGAACAGGACCCTTATAGGTTTCATGAAGTCTGTTCTCCAGATCTACAGCCACATTAGGTGTCTGGATAGTATCCTTCATGATCACTATCCCATCAAAAAAATCAGGATTAGCAAGCTTAAAGATATTGGACTCACCCATATCCCTTTCAGCTGTATCCTGATACTTTCTATACATAGAAAAAACACAGACGTCATAGTCTGTTCGAAATGCTTCTTTTGTAAACCCTGTAATAAAGCGACTTTGCAGACTTTCATCAGCCTGTCCAACAAAAAGGGCCAGTTTCTTTCTTCCCATATAAAATACCCCTCTGATATTACCACTACTTATTAATTATACTATGATTTCCGGATTGTTCCAACCCCTTTTATTTCCTTGAATAAATCACAGATTTTTGATAGAGTATTATGTAAGTAGAGGGGGCGTTTTTATGGGTGATAAAATGGTTATAGGACTTCTTGTTGGCGGAATAATGGATGAGCTCTCAGAGGATTTCAGCAGAGGAATGTTTGCCGAATCCGCACATGACGATATTGATATAATAGTTATTCCAGTCAAATACATTAACAGGGAAATGAAGAACATCCCTGATCTTTATGAATATCAATATAACGAAAGCTACCAGTATATTACTTCAGCTAATATCGATGTTCTTGTTGTGGCCGCTGATTGCATCGGCTGTCTTACCACAAATGAAAATATAATCAGCTTTATGGATAAGCTGAAGGCAAAGAATGTGCCTATTCTTCTTGCCGCATCAAAGATAGAAGGATATCCCGGAGTTACATTTGACAATCAGTCCGGGATTATTGAAGGCTTCAAATATCTTGTTGAAAAACTCGGAATAAAAAAGATATGTATGCTTAAAACTCTTGAAACAAACTCCGACATCAACGAAAGATACGAAACCTTCCTCAAGCTGATGAAGGAATATGATCTCGAGATAACAGAGAACACAGTTATTTCAGCAGGACCATCCTACGAATGCAGAGAGGACTGTGCCAGACTTCTGGATGTGTACCCTGATGTTGAAGCTGTTATATGTTCCAACGATTATGCCGCTCTCGGTCTCTATCACGTTATGAAGGAACGCGGACTTGTTCCCGGCAGAGATATAATGGTGCTGGGCTTTGATAATTCTGTTAAAGCAAGTATCATAACCCCTACTCTCACTACTATTGATGCTAATGCAAAGCTGCTGGGTAACAGACTCATCACTGTAACCCGAATGTTGCTGGAGGGCTGGGACTTAACAAATATGACCGTACCTACCCAGTTTATCCTGAGAGACTCCTTCGGACTTCTTATGGATAATGAGAATACTGAGGAGCATATTCTGGATAAGGGTTATATAGATGAATATTTTGAAAGAATATTCTACAAATATAATGATGAATCAAGGAAGGAGAATTTTGAACTTCCGATTCTCTTTAAATCCATAATGAATGTTATCATCGATTATATACATGACGAGGTATATAATCCTGAAAGAGTCACGTTCCTCATAGATAAGATAAGAGAATTCTTCGAGAAAAACGGACTTAAGTATACAGATTCCGATACATTTATCACTTATGTTGAACGGGTAAAATATGTTGCTCTTGAAAGGTTCAATAATGCTGAAAGAAGATGTCAGGCATACGAAACATTTTCTGCAATCCTTAAGCAGATAATAAAACAGTCCAGAGCCGCTGATAATGAATATGAAGAATTAAAAAATCTCTATCAGCTATCCCTTAAAGAAATGATAGAAGACACTTTGGACTGTTATGAATACAGTGAAGAATGTTATCTTAATATTATTCTGAATCTGGCTGAGTATGGAATACAGAATGCTTATATCTATCTATTCGAAAAACCGATATATCATGTCCAGGATGAACCTTGCGAATTCCCGGAATATATGAATCTAAAGGTGGCCATGACAGATGGTGAGATAAGCATTCCACTGGAAGAAGATCAGATTATTTTGATGGATGAAATCTTTAATAATCCATTCATTACCAAAGACAAATTAAACATGGTACTCATGCCACTTTACTTTAGAGAATCCATATATGGTTGTATTCTCTACGACCTGACAGATATTTCCTACAGAATCGGTGATATACTTGCTAATTATTACTCAAACGCCGTAAGAATAATCGAACTGTTGAAAAACTAAAAGATTGGAGAAACTTATAACATGAACGAATCTGATGAGAGATATAGTGTTGCAGAGGAAGCAATCTATGAAGCTTTCTTTTTACTACTAAAAGAAAAAGAGATGGACAAAATCACAGTTTCTGATGTAACAAAAAAAGCAGGTATTGTCCGTAGTACTTTCTATAATCACTACGAAAATATCCCTGCACTGCTTCAGGCTGCTGAAGATAAAACTATACATGATATATTTAAGATGATGGAAAGCTTCCATCCGAAGAACGACCATGATTTTTGTAAGTCCTATTATATGGCGGTATGTAACTATACAAAGAAGAATCCTTTTGTGTCAAATCTTCTGAAGACACCACGTGGAGATGAATTTTTTGAAAAGGCCATCACCATGTTCCATCAATACATAAGCGATGTTATGCCTTCATCAATTTCAACACCACAGGATAAGAATAGTTTTTCATATCTGATGGCCGGAGCCATTGGCAGTACCCTGGGTGTTCTACATAAATGGACGGCGGAGGACTTTGCGACCCCCACCGAACATGTTGCTGAATTATTATCAAGGATTTTCCTTTCCGGAATACTTCCATTTATTTCCGGAAATGTGAAAAAGGAGAATTAGTCAATCTCTGCATCTGCTCTGATGATCTTTCGTGTCGCATTACGATGGAAAGGATTTTTCCTTATCACCAGCGAAACGATCTGACGATATGTAGGCTGCTTTAGATTATATTCTTTCAGGAGGGTTTCTAAAGCAGTTTTTACTTTGTTCTCATCCAGACCCATGGCTTTTACTACATCCTGATCCGGATAGATTCTTGCTGTGAGGCAATTATTCTCACCTGTTACTATCACCTCGCCAACCAGCGGATTGATTCCAAGTTTATTTTCAATTTCCTCAGGGGATATATTTTCACCATTGGAAAGTATAATGAGGTTTTTAACTCTTCCGTTTATAAACAGGAAGCCATCTTCATCTATATAACCCTTATCACCTGTATGGAGCCATCCATCTTTAAGGGTTTCTTCAGTTTCGGCAGGCATCTTGTAATATCCCTTCATTACACTGCTGCCCTGCACCTGAATCTCGCCATCCTCAAATCTTATCTTTACATTTGAAAGTGGCATTCCTATGGAGCCCGGCTTATTACATTCCGGTGTATTGGAGCTGATGACAGGAGAACATTCAGACATTCCATAACCTTCCAGCACCTGAACTCCATATTCTGCAAATTTATCTATATAAAACGGATCGAGATGTGCACCACCGGTAAATATAATCTTCAGATTACCGCCAAAAACATTTGCTGCAACTGCAGCCTTTGGAAGTGACGGGTCAACTGATGAAAGCTTCTTATAGATGGTCTCCACCATAAGGGGAACCATAAGCATTATTTCCGGTTTAAATATACTCATGTTACGTACCATATGCATAAGATTATCATTTATACATATTGTCGCACCAAGGGAAAAGCCCTTAAGCCAGTCCATAACAAGGCAAAATGCGTGATGTACCGGAAGAACACTGAGAAGCACACAGCCGGGATCTGCACCGTATGGAACTGACTGCACATTCTGAGCCAGGTTTCTTTGTGTAAGCATTACGCCCTTACTCTTTCCCGTTGTTCCTGAAGTATAAATAATAGTTGCAATTTCTTCAGCAGCACGCCCCTTTATATCCTCTTGTGTAGCCGCTGCACCTTTAAGTTCAGCAAGGGTATCAAACCCCTCCTCTGCGCCTTCCTGAAGAAGCCATATCTTACGGATT
>JAILMQ010000215.1 GCA_024692605.1 Eubacterium sp. | reverse complement strand
GAATATAACCGGAATTCCTGCAAGGTTTTTCAGAAACTTCTCCATTTTTAAATGTAACCTTTACACTATAGTAATAAGAAACACCCTGCTCAACAGTATGAATAAACTTTGTTTCCCCAAGATAATTAGTTTCATATATTTTTTTATAACTTGAAAACTCATCACCCATTGTCATAAAAAGCTCGTATTTCGATGCATTCTTGACCTTGTCCCAACTAATGATCAGACTGTTGTCATTATTTTGTTTCACTTGAACAGCTGTTCCGGGATCAACGCAGGTAAGTCCAGGTTGCCAATATTTACCAATATCAAAATACTTTTTACCTTTACAGACTTTATAATTAACTTTGGCGTAATAATAATTCCGCACCCACTTAGGCATATTTATATTGACATATTTTTGCCCACTATATGGAACATCGTCTACGAAAATATACTTCCCTAAATCTGAAGTGTATTCAGGCCACATATAAATATAAAATCCGTCATAAAACTTATTAATATTTTCAGTCTCTGCCCGAACTGTATGATAGTCAATCTGTTTCAGATTTTTAAGTTTCCCTTCACTTTCGGATTCAGGAAATTGAATAAATGTAAGAATATATTTATATTCTTCATTTCCAATCATCACATCAAAAACAGAAGGTTTTAAACCTTTGATCATTATTGTATATTCTCTTGATTCTCCGGCCGGAATCTCCTTATCATAGGCACGGACATAAGAAGTATAATCACTCCACCAATGCTTAGGTCCCTCCTTCATGTAATAAGCATCTGTAATAGTTCCGCAGGAAGCATCAAGAGGTTTTATATCAAAAACATATGTCGAATCTGTATTATTCGTAATAGTTGCATAAACTTCATATTCCTGTTGGATATTATGATTTTCAACAACTCCATTACTATCAAATATATAGCCCTCAGTACCGGTGTATTTAACCTTTATGTCCACGCCCTTTTCCTCGGCATGAACTACAGAAGGATACAATAATATAACTACAGATATAAGAAAAATAATAGAAAATAATCCCCAAAATACATTACCGGTTTTTTTACAGCTCATAAACTCATACCTCTCAATTCACATCCATAAAGACAAATCAAAAATATACTTATATTAATAAATCCTAAACAACTCCGTAACCCTTAAGATTAAGAATAAGATTGTCATAGTCAGAAAACAAAAGGCCTTTCATACCAAGTTCTTCTGCCCCTCTTATATTGACTTCTCTATCATCGATAAAGAGACATTCTTCAAGATCAACTCCAAACCTTGTTTCCAGAAGCTTATATATTGCAGGATCCGGCTTGGTAATCTTCTCATATCCGGAAATAATATGTCCGTCAGTATGAGGAAGGAATTTAAATCTTGGCCAATGCCTTTCAGCCGTTTCTATAGGATAATTCGAAAGAATATATACCTTATATCCTTTAGCCTTAATCTTCAGAATAAGATCCTCGGCATATGGATATTCTTCAACCAGCTCTGTAGGATCCTCCCAGAATTTGATTATCTCATCCTTATACTGCGGAAATTTTTGGGTAAATGTACTTACAGCCTCTGCTTCAGTTCTGACTCCCAGATCCAGCTCGTGCCAGAATTCGGTAAGCACCATGTTATCGGAAAGGAAGTCTACAACCTCCTGACTGAAGCCCAGTCCTTCCATATATTTCCTGTAGCAGAAAGCAACCAGTACATCACCTACATCAAAAACTATATTTTTAATTTCTTTACTCATTTTTTAACCTTAACCTTCTTAACAACCGACCAGGCGGAATACTGTTTCGCACCTTGGCTCGTCTTTACTGCACGAATCCTGATAAAATACTTCTTACCCTTCTTCAGCCTTGTCAGTTTCTTCTTTACTGTAGTGCCTTTATTTATATTTATAGTCTTTTTGTTCTTAAACTTTTTGTTAGTCGCATACTGTATCTGATAGCCGGTTGCACCCTTTGGCTGTTTCCAGGAAAGGGATACAGATCTTTTCTTTACATTCTTCGCCTTAACGATAGAAGGCTTGGATATTCCCAGTCCATAGTTAAAACGAAGGGATATATTCTTAAGATCGCTCTGGGCCATCAGACTCTGGGAATTATTCTTATGAATCAGATAAAGAGCTGCCGCCGCGCCAACAAGACCAGCATTATAATCAAGAGCCACCTCATTACACTGATAATCAGCCTGACTATCTGTATAAGTACCACTACTATCCTTAGGTCCGCCAACAAGAGCACCGAGCAAAACATGTTTATTCTGCGAAAGAATTCCTGCATCAGTGGATGCAGATGCTGCTCTATGATGAGGATTCTTTACGGAACGACTGTTATAACCTATTACATAGCATCTTTTCTGAGGATTATTTCCTAAAATGTACTTCATCTGTGAAGTTGCCCATTTGGAATAAGTCTTCTTTTTAGCCACTTTGTCATAAAGAAGACCAAGAAACTGAGTATTACAGTTATATCTTGCACTTCCCCATTCCAGAAGGCAGCTGTAACCTGAATCACCACGCTTCATGTTATCAGCACAAAGCTTTAATGCTTCAGCATTACCGGCTCCGTAATAATCCGCAAGTGCACTCACATTATCCCAGGACATCCATGCATAGATATTGTAATTTCCCTGGGAAGAATTTTTGATCTTGTTAAACTCACTGAGATAAGCCGATGATTTAGTAGCCTTATAAAGAAGTGCCGCAGCCAGAGCGTAATCATCTCCCCATGACTGGGAGTTATAAAGCAGATTACCTGTACTGCTGTCCTCCAGACCCTTAGTAGTACTGCTCTTATTTGAAAATCCTTTTGCGTAAGCAAAAAGCTTCTCGGAATAATCAAGAGCCTTAGTATCACTAAAATTGATATACTGCAGAGCCAGTGCAGCCGCAGCCTCACTGACTTCATCCGTAGCAGGATTATTCTTAGACGTATAGTATACATGTCTGACGTCATTCTGTGCTTCGGGAGCCTCCCATTTCTTATGGTCCTCATCACCGTCCGATACCTGATATACAAAGAAATCAACAGAACCATCGCTCTTTAATACAGTACATCTCTCGAAATACTCACAGAAATGTGTGGTAATGACCTTTAAATGCTTTTCGGAATTAGTCTCCTTAAAAGCTTTCTTGAACTCCATGTACTCTATACCAAGCATGGTAGCTGTATACCCCTGCGGAAGTCCCAGCTTTATATGATCGCCGGCATCATGAAAACCACCGCTTACATCCACGGTCTTCCCCTTAATCTTAACCTTCGTGTCACCTGTATGACAGTCACCACGCCACTTAAAGGCTGACTTTTCGCCAACCTGGGTGCCACACATATTCGCATCATAAAAATAAAGGGATTCCTGCAGAAGTTTTGCGTAATTATAGGATATTGACGCCGCATTAGAATCAAATTTATATTCATAAAAAGAAATCAAAATAAAAAGAATTGCAAGAAAGAATCCCCCAATTCTTCTATATCGAAATCGAAATATATTTCTCATTTATTTTTACCACCAAAACATTATTTTTTTACCTTCTTACCCCTCTGACGATTCTATCATATTTATATTTCAACTTCAATAAAGAAAGCAGTCCATTTAAGAACTGCTTTCAATTATTGTTAGATATTAATAAAATTATGATTATTATTTAGTTATCTTTATCTTCTTAGGTATCTTAGCCTTTTTGAGAAGCTTTTTATACTTCTTGAATTATTTATAATCAAAATAATCAATATCATTTTTATCATTTACATATATGATTTCATCGAATCCTTCTTCCAACTCAGGGAATTCAAATTCGTTTCTGATTCTAATCATGGCTTCTTCCGGAACAGTTCTGTCACGTTTCTGATTTCTTTCCATACATACGTCAAAGGGTGTAGCCATTACAACAGCCACAACTCTGTCTGCATATTTCTTTAATCTATCCATAATTCGTTTTCTGGTATTTTTACCGGGGTTGGTGGCATCCATCACCACATCTTTACCATCAACTAAAGCTTTTTCAATTCTGTTATATATTTCTGAAAAGATATATTTCTCAACAAATAATTTTTTTTTCATATAATCATCCGGACCATCATATTTAAGTTTTTCCAGCCACTCATCAGTAAATTGAATTCCCGGATCACCAAACATTTCTCCACGTAACACATCTGATGAATATGCTATCGCTCCATTTTCAACAAATTCATTTACCTTTGTTGATTTACCTGAAGCCGGAATTCCAACCATAACATATAAAGTACTCATGCCAGCACCTCTCCTCTACATAAAATCCTTCAACACAAGTGGTTTTACTTGTTTTTTTCTGGTTAATTCCACAAGTCCCAAAGCAGTAATATCCACATAAGTTACACGTATTTCATCCTTATCAATTTCCGATTTTAAAAATTCAATAAGTTCATGAATACTTTCTGACTTTTTCATATTGATAAAGTCAATCATTATTATACCAGAAAGATTCCTAAGTCGTAAAATCCTTGCAATCTCTGTACAAGCTTCCTTATTAATCTTAAGAAATGTATCTTCTGTATTTTTTCCTTTAATAGCCTTTCCCGTATTAACATCTATTACAGTCATGGCTTCAGTAGGTTCAACAACGATGGTACCACCTGATTTAAGATAAATATATTTATTAAATCCATTCACAAGCTTTGTTTCAATACTATAAAGCTTTGAAAGAGAAATCATCTGATCCTCATATAGCTTAACTGTATCAGTTTTTATATCACTTACTTTAGTACTTATTTCACTATATACTTCCTGATCATCAGTTATAATTTTAAAGTCATCATACTTATTTTTAATTATTAGATCTGTGATTTCATCATAAACACCGGTGGTGTTTTCATATATACACTTACGACATACAGAGTGTCCAGCCTTTTTTACCAGATCATTCATTAGTATAAGGAGCTCATTTAACTCATCGATAACATCCTTTAATTCTGCCCCTGCAGCGGAGGTTCTTATAATAACACCGGCATTTAGTGTATTCTCAGACTCTTCTTCAGATTGAAAAGTCTGAAGTCTTTTTTCAACAGACTCTTTTAATGCAGTTTTTTCATCAGAATTCTCGATTTTTTTTGAAACACCAACTTCTCCGCTTCGGTTTAAAATCATGTACTTACCCTTAAACTCCAGATCACTTCCGGCCTCACCCTTCTTAGACTTAATAGGATCCTTCTTGATCTGAACCAGTATCTCATCTCCAACACATATTTTATCTGTTTTACCATGCTTTGTATACAAATGATGTCCATCATTATCTGCAAGTGGATAATACAGATAATCACCTGTTCCTGCATCCACAAAAGCTGCGTTAATAGACTTAACTATATTCACAACCTTTGCAACATATACATTGCCAATAAGGCTTTCATTACAAAGAAAACAGGTTTTCATCAGCCTGCTCTCTTCAAATAAAAAACCTGTCTTCCTGCCATTATATTCTGTTATTACATAAGTTGCTTTCATATAATATCTTTCATATTAAATATTTAATCTTAGTTTTTAAAGGAATGTATCGGAGCCGGAATTCGTCCTTCACGGTTAATAAAGCCTGAGCAATCATATCTGTTTACCGGCATAACAGGAGCCTCACCAAGTAATCCACCGAATACTGCTCTATCACCAACATCCTTACCTGCTATAGGCATTATTCTTACCGCAGTTGTCTTTTGATTTATCATACCTATAGCCATTTCATCAGCTATGATTCCGGATATGGTTGATGCAGGTGTATCTCCGGGAATAGCAATCATATCAAGACCAACAGAGCATACACAAGTCATAGCCTCAAGCTTCTCAATAGTAAGTGCGCCTTCTTCAACAGCATTTATCATACCCTGATCCTCTGATACAGGGATAAATGCACCTGACAGACCTCCAACATATGAAGATGCCATGATTCCACCCTTCTTTACCTGATCATTTAAAAGAGCAAGTGCAGCTGTTGTACCGGGTGCTCCAGCATATTCAAGTCCCATCTCACAAAGTATATCTGCTACAGAATCTCCTATTGCAGGTGTAGGTGCAAGACTGAGGTCTACAATTCCAAAAGGAACACCCAGTCTTTCAGATGCTTCCCTGGCCACCAGCTGACCAACTCTTGTAATCTTAAAAGCCGTCTTTTTAATTGTCTCGCAAAGAACCTCGAAGCTTTCTCCTCTGACTTCTTCAAGAGCAGTCTTTACAACTCCCGGTCCGGAAACACCGACATTAATTATAGCGTCTGCTTCAGTTACTCCATGAAACGCGCCTGCCATAAAAGGATTATCATCCGGTGCATTACAAAATACAACAAACTTAGCAGTACCAAAGCTATCCTTTTCTTTTGTAAGCTCAGCTGTTTCCTTTATCTTTTCACCGATAATTCTGACAGCATCCATATCTATACCTGTTTTGGTTGAACCGCAATTAACAGATGAGCATACCAGCTCGGTTTCCGCAAGAGCCCTTGGAATAGAATCTATAAGCAGCCTGTCCGCTGCCGTCATACCCTTGGAAACAAGAGCAGAATATCCTCCCAGGAAATTAACCCCTACAGTATGAGCTGCTCTATCAAGCGTCTTTGCTATCTCTACAAAATCATCAATAGTCTTACATACAGAACCTCCAACCAGTGCAATAGGTGTAACAGAAATTCTTTTATTAACTATAGGAATCCCGTACATGGATGTTATCTCCGCACCCACCTTAACAAGATCCTTTGCTTTTGTAGTTATCTTTTCATATATTTTATCACAGGTTTCATTTACATCTTTTCCAATACAGTCAAGAAGGCTGATTCCCATGGTTATGGTACGAACATCAAAGTTCATTCGCTGTACCATCTCATTTGTCTCTAATACTTCATCAAGTGTGATCATATTTACCCTTTCATATTATGTAAACCTAATGTCTTGTTTTCAAAATTATATTCTATGCATCATCTGGAAGATTTCTTCCTTCTGTGCCTTTATCTGAACGCCTATTTCTTCACCAAGACTTGCGAGCTCTGATGATAATTCACCATGGTTCTTCATGGAACCTGAGGTATCCACAAGCATCATCATGTTAAAATATCCCTGCATTGTTGTCTGGGTAATGTCGTTAATGTTGATATTGTTACTTGCCAGGTAATTACAAACCTTAGCGATTATACCAACAGTATCCTTACCTACAACTGTAATTATTGTCTTATCCATAATAAGTCCTTCCTTATTCCACTATATTGCATTTATATTATATATTATTATGCTCATATCTCAACCAGCTCAGAACACTCTTCCCTGGAGGCTACACACAGGCCAAAATCACGAACATCATCTGAGTAAGTATTATCACTTAATTCCTGTTTTACTGTCTCATATGCAAGTTCGCTATAGTTATTCTTTTCAGACAGGTGCCCCAGCGCTATATATCTGATATGATCATTCAGAAGTTCTCTAATGAGTCTTCCGCCGTTTTCATTGGAAAGATGACCTTTATCACTGAGAATTCTCTGTTTCAGAGGATATGGATATGGTCCCACCTCCAACATACGAACATCGTGATTAGCTTCCACCAGCAGGATATCACTTTCACTTAAGAAATCTATGATCATATCATCATAAACACCAAGGTCCGTAGCAACTCCCACTTTCTTATTATCATTTACAAAGCTATAGCATACCGGATCTCCGGCATCATGGGAAACCGGATTGGCTGAGACAGATATATCACCTATCATAAAGCTGCTGTCATTGTAAATAGGTTGAAAAAGATTATAATCAAAGGTCCCAAGGGATTTTGTAGTAAGTATCCCATCTATTGTTCCATAGGTCGCATATATGGGAATATTATATCTTCTGGCTATTACCCCGAGACTCTTTATATGATCGATATGTTCATGGGTTATCAGAATACCATCGATATCTTTTCCCGAAAGTTCAGCATTCTTCAACCCCTGTTCAATTCTTTTCAGACTTATTCCGCAATCCAGAAGCAGACTGGTGGTATCTGATCCAACAAATATGCAGTTACCTGAGCTGCCACTGGAAATGCTCATAAATCTCATAATTAAAGTACCGCCTTATGACTCTTATCCTTTGGCCTGTAACCGTGTTCCTTAAGAACTTCCATAATCTTTTCTTTATGTTCCGGTCCAAAGGCCTCAATTGTAATAATAAGCTCAACTGCTGCATTTCTGTTAAGAGATACAAACTGATTATGCTCAAGCTCGATTATATTACCCTGAAGCTCTGCAATAAGTTCAGATACCTTCACAAGTTCACCCGGCTTATCCGGAAGCAGCACTGATACAGTAAATATACGACTTCTTGCTATAAGTCCATGCTGAACAACAGAAGAAAGTGTGATTACATCCATATTACCACCGGATATAATAGCTGCAACCTTCTTACCTTCAGGTTTAAGATGCTTAAGAGCAGCAACCGTAAGAAGTCCTGAATTCTCAGCAATCATCTTGTGATTTTCTATCATATCGAGAAATGTAACTATTAATTCACTATCTTCAACAGTTATTATCTCATCGATATTCTTCTGAATATATGGGAAGATTTTCTCTCCCGGAGTTTTAACTGCAGTACCATCTGCAATAGTATTTACATTTCCAAGGGTTGTAACTTTACCCTTTTCAAGGGATGTCTTCATGCAGGCAGCACCTGCAGGTTCAACACCAATTACCTTTATTGATGGATTGAGCATCTTGGCAAGTGTTGCAACACCCGTTGCAAGACCACCACCACCAATTGGAACAAGAATAATATCCACAAAAGGCTGTTCCTTAAGAATTTCCATTGCTACAGTACTTTGTCCGGTAGCAACCTGAAGATCATCAAAAGGATGAATAAAGGTATAACCCTTTTCCTCGGCAAGTTTTATTGCATAATCACATGACTCATCATAAACGTCACCGAAAAGGATTACATTTGCCCCATAACTTTTTGTTCTGTTTACTTTAATAAGAGGTGTTGTTGTAGGCATTACGATAGTAGCCTTAACACCATAAGCCTTTGCTGCATAAGCAACACCCTGAGCGTGATTTCCGGCAGAAGCTGTAATAAGCCCCTTCGCTCTATCCTCTTCTGAAAGCTGGCTTATCTTATAATAAGCTCCTCTTATTTTGTATGCACCTGTAAGCTGCATATTTTCAGGTTTTAGAAATACCTTATTACCTGTCAGATTACTAAAATACTCACTTTCAATAAGGCCTGTGTTACGTGCCACCTTTGACACGATATCAAAAGCCTCCTCACATTTTTCTCTTGTTATCATGACTTTATTCCTCTATACCCATATTTTTTATTGCTTCATCTACTACAATATCCTGATCAGATCTTAAATCAAAATCAGCAAAAAGTGCATTTATATATTCTTCAGGATTAAACTTCTGAAGATCATCTATCTTTTCCCCTACTCCGATATACTTAACCGGAACCTTGAGTTCTGACTGAATAGCAACAGCTATTCCTCCCTTGGCGGTACCATCCAGTTTAGTAAGGATAATACCATTTATCTCAGTTACATTTGAGAACTGTCTTGCCTGTTCAAGGGCATTCTGACCTGTTGAACCATCAAGAACTATAAGGGTCTCAACATAACATTCAGGATATTCTCTTGCAATCACACGACGCATCTTGGCAAGCTCATCCATAAGATTCTTTTTATTATGAAGTCTTCCTGCCGTATCGATCAGGGTGATATTGGTCTTACGGGCCTTTGCAGCCTTAACCGCATCATATACAACCGCTGAAGGATCAGCACCTTCACCCTGTGCTATTAAGTCAACACCTGCTCTTTCAGTCCAGGTCCTGAGCTGTTCAATAGCTCCTGCTCTAAATGTATCAGCTGCTGCCACAAGTACAGATCTACCCTGATTCTTATACTGGGCTGCCAGCTTTCCGATAGATGTAGTCTTACCAACACCATTTACACCAATAATAAGCATAACTGTTTTTGCGTCTTCAAAACAATATGCATTATCAGGAACATCCATCTGATCCTTAAGTATATTCATAACAAGATCTTTACATTCGGATGCATCCTTAAGTCCAAGCTCTTCAACCTTCTCTTTAAGATCATCAATAACCTTTTCTGTAGTCTCAAAACCCATGTCGGCTGAGATAAGAGTTTCTTCAAGCTCGTCATAGAAATCGTCATCAATCTCTGTGGCAGTTTTGAAAACTCCGGCTATGCTGTCACTGGTTTTCTTGAGGCCTTCTCTTAATCTTTGAAAAAATCCCATATGAATTGTCCTTTCTTTATATAAACTTTATATAAATATAATGTTAATCATCCAGCTTGTCTTCTATAAGATTAACCGATACAAGAGTTGAAACACCCTTCTCCTGCATGGTGATACCGTAGAGTCGATTAGTAGCTTCCATGGTACCCTTTCTGTGAGTGATTACTACGAACTGAGTATGCTTTGTAAGTTTATCAAGATAATGAGCAAATCTGCCTACATTTGAATCATCCAAAGCAGCCTCAATCTCATCAAGAATACAGAATGGAGATGGCTTCAGACTCTGAATCGCAAACAGAAGGCTGATCGCGGTAAGACTCTTCTCTCCACCGGAGAGCTGCATCATATTCTGCAGTTTCTTTCCGGGCGGCTGGGCATTAATGATAATACCGGTTTCCAGCAGATTATCTTCATCCACCAGAATAAGGCTTGCCTTACCACCTCCGAAGAGTTCCTTAAATACCTTACTGAACATTGCCTGAATATCCTTAAACTTCTCAGCAAAGGTTTCTTTCATCGCTCTGTCAAGATCGGCAATTATTCCACGAAGGTTATTTTCTGCCTCGATGATGTCATCTCTCTGTTCCTTTAAGAATTCATATCTTTCGGAAACTTCTTTATATTCTTCAATAGCACCTACATTTACATCTCCCAGGGATTTAATCTTCTGTTTTACAACTCCGATTTCCTTCTTAAGGGCTGCAGGGTTATCATAGTCTTCTGTCTTAAGAAGCTCTGCAGAACTATATGTGAGTTCATATTCCTCCCACATATAATTAGATTCTTTATCTCTTTCTTCTTCCAGCTTTTCAATAGCAAGCTTAAGAGAATATGCTGCATTTTTAAGACCATTGATTTCTTCTGCAAGTTTTTCTCTCTTTGCAAGGAAATCTTTATTCTTTAACTTGGTCTCATCCTTTTCATCTGTATATTTCTGAAGCTCTGCATTTGCTTTTTCAATTATTTTCTCGTTGGATTTCTTAAGATTATCTAATTTCTTTAATTCATCCTCGAGATTCTTTACATTATCTGAATTAGCAATCAGTCTTTCCTGAGCTCTGTTTATTTCCTCTTTATACTCATCAATTTCTGCTTTAAGACGATTGATATCACTGTCTGCATGTTCATGATTCTGTCTGATACCAACAAGTTCAAGATTAGCTGCAGCCAGTTTATCCTCAACCATGTGCTTCTTGTCATTCTTCTTTGTAAGCTCTATTTCCAGCTTTGCAATAGTTGACTCTCTCTCGCTAATTGATTTTTCGTGCTGTTTACCGGTATCAAACAGGTCCTTTTTGTTATCATCAATCTGTTTAACCTGGATGTCCAGCTCTCCGCTTTCCTTCTTGATCACGGCAAAGCTCTGGTCAATACTACTCAGCTTTTCAGTTACATTTTTAAGACCTATAGCCACAGAGTTCTGATCGATAGAAAGCTTCTGCAGCTGTCCATTAAGATTTGTTCTTTCCTCACGAAGAGTTTCCTTACGCATTGTAAGGGTAGCATCCTCTTCTCTTGCCTTACGAAGCTTATTATTCGTCTCACCAATCTGCTTCTGAATATCCTCAAGCTCACGCTTTCTACCCAGAAGATTACTGGAGTTTCTGAAAGCACCACCGGTCATGGCACCGCCCGGATTAATAAGTTCTCCTGTAGGAGTCACCAGACGAAGTGACTGATTGTATTTCTTTGAAATCTTTATGGCATTATCAATATTATCTACAACAATACTTCTGCCAAGGAGACTTTCAATAATGTTATTATACTTCTTATCAGTTTTAACAAGCTGTGAAGCAACACCAACAACTCCCGGTTCTCTTAATGCATCAGGATTTGCAGTTCCTCTCTTCACTACAATTGTAATAGGAAGAAATGTAGCTCTTCCCAGTTTATTTGTTCTAAGGAAAGCGATCATTTCCTTAGCTGTAGCCTCATCCTCGGTAACAATATTCTGAATACTTGCACCAAGAGCAGTTTCTATAGCAGTTTCATATTCCGCTGAGGTTGAAATGATATCAGCAACAACACCGTGAATCTTCTTATTGGAAGACTTCTTTTCCATTACCTTCTTGATACTCTGTCCATAGCCCTCATATCTTTCAGTAAGATTACGAAGACTTTCATATCTGGACTGAAGGCTTATGATATTCTGATTATATTTCTGAATATCACTTTTTACAGAGCTTTCTCTGTCTGATACACTTCTGAGTTCTGTCTCACATTTAGAAAGCTTTCCTCTGTTCTTATCTATGCTTTCATTAATATTCTTCATCTCTTCTTCAAGAGTTTCTTTCTCAGCCATAGCCTGAGACTGCTCACTCTTATCAGAGAGAAGCTTTGAATTCAGTTCCGTTCTACGGAGACTGATATTTTCAAGCATTGTATCATATCTTGCAATCTTTTCTTTAAGGTTACCACCTTCATTTATAAATTCGATGATATCGGACTTGGCAGTATCAATCTTTGCAGCGATTTCATTTTCTTCATCCTCTGCAGCCTGTCTTTCTTCATCTATCTTTTTAGCCTCAGCTTCTCTGGCTTTAAGTTCTTTGACAATTTCTGCTTTTTTATCTTCAAAACCCTTTTTCTGGCTATCAAGTTCTTTTATTCTTCCCTCATATCTCTCAATCTGGGAATTTATTTCTGCTGTGATGATACCTTCAGAGGATATACGCTCTCTGATAACTCTGATTTCACCATCACTATGCTCATTTTCAATTTTCTTTTCATTGATTACATTTTTTGCATCATCAATCTTTGAATTCAGATTCTCCAAAGTCTCCTCAAGTCTTTCATACTCAGCCTTTGTAAAATCGAATTCCTCAACTAATCTTTCAGTATCCGCCTCTGTTATTTCCAGATTCTTATTGCTTTCATCCAGCTTTGCTCTGATCTTATCAATCTGAATAAGGAAGGAATTAATATCAAGAACCTTCTGTCTGTCCTTTAACTCAAGATAAACTAAAGCTTTTTCAGACTGACGACGAAGAGGCTCTACTCTTTCCTCAAGCCCTGAAAGAATATCATTAACACGGTTCAGATTTACATGTTCAGCATCCAGCTGCTTCTCAGTAATCTGCTTATTCTTTTTATACTTAACAATACCTGCCGCCTCATCAAAAAGGGCACGTCTGTCATCCGGCTTATCTGAAAGAATTCTTTCAATCTGCCCCTGTCCTATGATGGAATAACCTTCCTTACCAATACCTGTATCAAAGAACAGGGAGGTTATATCCTTAAGTCGGGTAATATTACCATTCAGAAGGTATTCACTTTCTCCGGATCTGTAAACACGTCTTGCAACAGTTACTTCATTATAATCTATAGGAAGACTGTGATCAGCATTATCCAGAGTAATGGCAACATATGCAGCTCCCTGAGGCTTTCTCAGTTCAGTACCCGAAAAAATAACGTCCTCCATCTTAGAGCCACGGAGCTTTGATGCACTCTGTTCACCCAGAACCCATCTAACCGCATCAGCTACATTACTCTTTCCGGAGCCGTTAGGACCAACGATACCAGTAATACCCTGTTCAAATTTAAAATCAATTTTATTTGCAAAGGATTTAAATCCATTAACTTCGATACTTTTAAGATACATAACAACTTTTCGCTTTCAATTATTTCTGTGAATCATTCAAGATTTAATTCGATTATAGTTTTATGGGCAGCAACCTGCTCAGCCATTTTCTTCGTGGGGCCGGAGCCGGATTCGTATTCTTTTCCTTCCAAAACCGCCATAACACTATATATACGGTTATGTTCCGGACCATGCATGGATATTAGCTTATATTCAAGTTTAAGGCCATTTCCCTGAGCATATTCCTGAAGAATTGATTTGGCATCATAGAATGTTGACTTACTTTCTATATCCGTAAGCAGAAACTTTTCAATATATTTCTCTGCTTCTTCTATGCCACCATCCAGGAATATTGCACCCAGAACAGACTCAAACAGATCACAAAGAATAGACGGACGATTCATTCCTCCTGTCATTTCCTCACCATGACTGAGGTATAAATACTTACCAAAACCAAGGTTCTTTGTAATCTGAGATAATGTATATTCACATACGAGGCTTGCTCTGAGCTTAGTCAGCTCACCCTCTGTCTTTTCAGGATATTCAAGGAACAGATGTTTACTTGTCACAAACTGAAGTATTGCATCACCTAAAAACTCATATCTTTCATAAGAAACCACATCGGAATGACTTTCATTGGCATATGATTTATGTGTAAATGCAGTATCCAAATGACTTATGTCCTTGAATTTATAACCTAAAATCTCTTCAAGTTCCGAATAATCTTTACTCATCTACTTCCTCAAATCCTTTTACAATCTTACCATTAACGTCATTTTCTACAAATGTAACGCACTGCTCTATAGCAGAAATAACTTCATTTTCCTTTGAATTACCATGAATCTTAACAACAAGGCCCTTAAGTCCCAAAAGCGGTGCTCCGCCCTTATTAGAAGCATCAAACTTAACAAGTGTCTTTTTCATACTCTTCTTAACGAGTATTGCACCCATCTTGCTCTTAAAGTCTGAAAGAAATGCACTCTTAAGCTCTTTAAGGATCATCTTTGAAAGACCTTCATAAAGCTTAATAACTGTATTTCCAACAAATCCATCTGCTACAATAACATCAGCTTTTCCAAAAGGAATTGCTCTTGCTTCGATAGAACCGATGAAGTTTACATTTTTATCCTTCTTTAATAATGGATATGTGGACTTAACGAGAGCATTTCCCTTCTCTTCCTCAAGTCCTACATTGACTATGGCAACTTTAGGATTCTTTACTCCACATACGGATTCCATATATATAGAACCCATTTCTGCAAATTGAACCAGAACCTCAGGCTTGCAGTCTACATTTGCACCACAATCAAGTAAAAGTGCAGGTTCTCCTGAAGTTGGAATAAGATGTGCAAGAGGAGTTCTCTTAACCCCCTTGGCACGTCCAACGATAAACTGTCCTCCGGCAAGAACTGCACCGGAGCTTCCGGCACTGATAAATGCATCAGCCTTGCCTTCCTTTAAAAGATTAAGTCCAACAACCATAGAAGAATCTTTCTTCTCTCTAACGGCCTTAACAGGCGGTTCGTTAAGATCGATAACCTGGGTTGTAGGAACAACTTCTATTCTTTTTTTATCATAATCATATTCTTTTAAATAATTCTCTATTTCTTCTTTGTCACCAGTAAGGAATATCTTTACGTTATCTCTATTCTGAACGCCCCTTACTGCCCCCATTACTGTATAATACGCACCATTGTCTCCACCTAAAGTATCAATAACAATATTAATGATCTTTGCCATAACAATCCTCCGATTAGATATTTTTGAATAGTAACGTAACTTAATCATTTTAGACCATATGTTAGGTTATTGCAAGTAATATGTTAGGTTTAATACATGTAAAAATGGGACAATGCGCATAGCACATTGTCCCATGTAAATTTATTACTATTTCTGATTAATCAACTGCAATAATTTCCTTCTGACCATATGATCCACAGTTCTTGCAAACTCTATGAGGCATCATAAGTTCTCCGCACTTAGGGCATTTAACGAGATTTGGAGAAGACATCTTCCAGTTTGCTCTTCTCTTGTCACGTCTTGCTTTAGAAATTTTTCCCTTTGGACAAATTGACATTCCGAATACACCTCCTTAAACGAAACTTGGTTAAAAACCACACTTGACCAATTATACTTACCTCTTTACATCTTGTCAAGAGATTTTTTAGTACAACTTAAGATTTTTGTGATTTATTATTATTAAAGAAGTGCTACTGTCTCTCTTGCGATTGTAAGCTCTTCATTTGTAGGAATAACAACAACCTTAACAGCTGAATCATCAGTTGAAATTACAACCTCATCACCATGTGTTGCTGCATTCTTATCTGCATCGATCTTGACGCCCATGTATCCAAAGTTTTCAAGGATTGCAGCTCTGATCTTATCATCATTTTCACCAATACCGGCTGTAAATGTGATCATATCAACACCATTCATAGCAGCTATATAGCTTCCGATGATCTTAACAGCACTGTATACAAATGCATTGAAAGCAATGATTGAACGCTTATCTCCTGCCTGGATACCTGCATCGATATCTCTACAATCGCTGGACTTTCCTGAAAGACCGAAAAGACCTGACTTCTTATTAAGTATATTAAGAACTTCATCTACTGATTTATTCTCTTTATCTGCAATATACTGAACGATTGCAGGATCGATATTACCACTTCTTGTACCCATCACAAGACCTTCAAGTGGTGTAAGTCCCATGGAAGTATCCACTGACTTACCACCCTTAACAGCTGTAATACTTGCACCACCACCAAGATGACAAACTATAATCTTTGTATCTTCCGGTGCCTTATCAAGATATGCAAGAGACTTCTTTGAAACATAGCTGTGGCTTGTTCCGTGGAAACCATAACGTCTGATCTTGTAATTCTCATAGTATGAATAAGGTATTCCATAGATATATGCTTTCTCAGGCATCGTCTGATGGAAAGCTGTATCAAATGTAACTCCCTGAGGAACTCCCGGCATAAGCTCACGACAGGCTTTAATACCAAGAAGATTTGCAGGATTGTGAAGTGGCGCAAGATCTGAGCATTCCTCAATCTTCTTAATAACTTCATCATCAACAAGGACAGAAGAATTAAAGTATTCTCCACCATGAACAACTCTGTGTCCAACTGCATCTATCTCATCAAGAGACGAAATCGCTCCATCCTCCGGATCAAGAAGAACATCGATTACTGCCTTAAGAGCAACACCATGATCTGTAAGATCAAGTTCCTTCTCCTTCTTCTCTCCGGTTTTTGAGCTGTTGTACTTAAGCATTCCGCCTTCTGCGTCAGCACCGATTCTTTCACATAAACCCTTTGCAAGTACACCCTCTGTATCTGAATCGATAAGCTGATACTTAAGTGAGGTTGATCCTGCGTTAATTACTAGTACTTTCATTTTCATCACCTTCTGTATTCATATTTTTCATTCTTATTGCCTCTTCTTCAAGTCCATCAATAACTATCATACCTCTTCCGTTTTCTTTACTGAAGTACATAGCCTGATCAGCTCTGTCGAGGACTTCATTAATATTATCACAAGTCTCAGGATATGAAGCTATTCCTATACTTGTATTAATGCTTATTTCTTGTCCCTCAAAATTCACTATGGTATCCACTATCTCATCATGCATTTCCATTAAAATGCTGAGAGCTACAGGAACCTTAATGTTACGAAGGATCATCAGGAATTCCTCACCACCATATCTTACGGCTGTTCCATGATTCATCTTTGCATACTTCTGATCTATAGAAGCAACGGTTTTAATAACCTCATCACCTGCCAGATGGCCATAGGTATCATTTATATTCTTAAAATGGTCTATATCCAGCATACATACTGTAAGTACATCCCCTGATTCCTCAACCTCTTTTATAAGCTGAGGATAGAACTGGTTGAAATATACTCTGTTATATATCTTGGTGAGTCCATCCTTTTTAGCCATATCTTCTGTCTTAAGATAAAGTCGGTCAGAAATAAGTGCTGATGTAAAGTCCATTATAGATGACTCATAGAAGGAGTATCCCTTTTCAAAGAAGTCGTATTTACTGGAGGTAACCACCATAACACCGTAAACAGTATCATTTTCATAGGCAGGAAACGCAACCGCATTACAGATATTTCCGCCGGTGAGATATGGTTGTTTAAAATCAAAATTCTCGCATAAAACAAGAGGCTCCAGATTTTTTCTTGCCTTTACTGAATTATAGATATAAGGAATATCCTGCTTCAGCATGGAACTGGTAACATCATTATATGAAATAACTTCCACATAAGGTTCTTCATTCATATAGATATCCCTGTCTATATATAATGCAACAGCTCCTGTCTTCTTTATCTCCATTACATTATTTATCATTACATGAGCATTCTTCTCTACATCAAAGCTACCGGAAAAATACTTCATAACCTGAATAAGAGATCTAACCTCTTCATTACTCTTGGCAAGATCATCATTGGCTTTTGTCAGGTTGATCTTCTGGTAATTAATCTCATTATTTACCTTCTCAACCTTTTCTCTAAACTGAATAAGCTTATTATTCTCAGCTATAACGTCTGAAGTTTTGAAATAAAGCTTAGTGTATTTGTCATCAAAATGTACTACAGTTCTGTAGTAAAAGTTTTGAACAAGTACAGTTATCATGGTAACTATACCTGTAGAAATAAAGAATTCAATGATCCACTCTATCTTTATTTCCTTTCTGTATTGAATAAAGAAAAGAAATAGGCATACTACTACAGTAATAGCAACATTTCTTATAGTATTTAACAGTACATCAAATACATCACCAAGAATAGTATCCTGTGCCAAAAGATATATGACCATATACAAAACAATAACAACAAGAGCCGCCGGCAATACCTCAAATACACAACCGGCTGTAATTAACGTTACATATATGATAGTTCTGCTATGGAAAAGAAATGTTGGGAATTTGCCTTCATTTTCGGCCAGTTTCTGATATTTAAACTTAAACAAAAGCTCATCAATACCTAAAAACAATAAAAAAAGCAGTACATAATAAATCAAAACAATAGTACTCTTTATTACACCTGAGGCACTTAAAAAAACTGTGAATAAGACCATCAGAATATATATTATTCTGTTGTATTTAAGATTACTTTTCAGAAAATCTAATTTAAACTCAGTAGGCATACCTAAAAACCCCCAAACAATTAGAGTAATTATATCACACCCGCCTTCTTTCATCAATAATAATTCTGATTCTTGCCAATCACAGGCTTAAGGGGTATACTTTATCGATGGTATTAAATAAATATAAAGGGAGGAAGTTCTATGAGTGAATTAGTTATCTCTATTGAGGGACTAGAAAAAAACTATGGAACAAAAATGGTTCTTAAAGATGTAAATATGCACATCAATAAGGGCGATCTTTACGGCGTTATCGGAAAGAATGGTGCAGGTAAAACCACTCTTTTCAAAACAATCCTGGGATTATCCACTTTTGAAAAAGGAAAAATCTCCATACTTGGCGGAAAGGATGAGAACGAAAACCGTATTAACCGTCAACACATTGGCTTTTTTGTCGGCGCAAACTTCTATGATTATCTTAGTGGACGTGAAAATCTTCATTATTTCAGACGTCTTAAAGGTATCGAAGATAAAGCGGAAGTTGACAGAGTTCTCAAACTGGTGGGACTTGATAACGATGCTGCCAATGTCCCTGCCAAGAAGTATTCACTTGGAATGAAGCAAAGACTTGGCATTGCAAATGCCATGCTGGGAAATCCCGATATCATGATATTTGACGAGCCAACCAATGGTCTCGACCCTCAGGGTATTCATGATATAAGAACAATGCTTAAACGATTAAACGAGGAAGAAGGAAAAACAATAATAGTTTCCTCTCACATCCTGAGCGAGCTCGAAAATACAGCCGACCGTTTTGGAATCATTCACGAAGGTGTGGTTATGAAAGAGCTTTCACAGGATGATTTCAAAACTCAAAAGGATATAACATCTATAAACATCTCAGATTCCGATGTAGATAAGGCAACCAAACTCCTTTCAGAAAACGGAATAAAGGTTATCGGAACAGAAAAAGCCAAAGTTTCTTTGGAAGATTATTACTTTAACTTAATCGGAGGTGATCAGGATGCGTAATTGTATAAAAGCAGATACTCTCAGAGTTCAAAGAAAGAAAAGCTATATAATCATGACATCTATTATATTGCTTTTGTTCATAGTAGCATGCATAGTTTCAAGAGCTTCCGGCAGCAAAGGTCCGGAACGATTTGAATTAATCATTAACGGCGTAATGAATTTCAGTTCGCTCCTGCTTGGTATCCCTGTATTTTCAGCGGTACTTGGTGATGATTTCAGAAGTAAATCCATGCAGACTGCAATCGGAAGAGGTCTTTCAAGAGAAAAGCTTATATTAGCAAGATTATTTGAAATTGTGATTATTGTAGTAGAAGCATATATAATTTTCTACCTTGGAATTCTTATATTGGGACTTATTGGCGGTGTTCCAATGTCTCAAATAGGCGATTTAATTGTCAACATCAGTAAAGGTATTTTTGTGATAATCGGTTTCACTTCTGTTTCGATGATTTTTGTTTATCTGACACAAAACGGAACATTAGGACTTGTATTCTATATCTTACTTGGAGCAAACGTTTTTGATCTGCTCATTACTTTATCATCCCTTCTACCGGGTCTCAGAAATACAGATATTAATATTGGTGATTATGCGATCAGCGGAATGGTTGGAAATGCTTTTTATGCATCATCCTTTGGAAAAGGATTAATCTGGATGATAGCATTTCTGGTATGCTGGGTTGCATTACCAACATTCATAGCAATTCAGATATTCAAGAAAAAAGAACTTGATTTTTAATATCATCTATACTGCCGTTGTTATCAATTATTCTGTCAGTATTATACCTAAAGAAATCATCAGAAGGCTGAACTTCCATGAAGCTCTCAGCCTTCTCCCGGGTATAACCTCTTCCCTTCATAAGGCGCTTTATTCGTGTCTCTCTGTCAACGTAAACAAACCAGATCTCATCACATATTTCTTTATATCCATCCTGAATAAGAAGTGCCGCCTCAATAACGTAAAGTTTTACACCCTCATCTCTCTTACAGTTGATGCTGTCCTTTATATAATTCTTAACTCCGGGATGAACTATGGAATTCAGTTTAGCCAGTTTCAGATCATTACCGATAACCTGTTTAGAAAGGCTGTTTCTGTCTATAAAACCATTTTCTCCTAAAATCTCTTTACCGAATTCAGCTACAATGGCTTCATACTCCTGATGTCCGGGAGTCATTATTTCATGGGCCACCTTATCTGCTTCAACAACAAATGCGCCATAATCTTCTTCCAGAACCTTCAGCAAAACAGATTTACCGGAGCCAAT
>JAILMQ010000156.1 GCA_024692605.1 Eubacterium sp. | reverse complement strand
ATTGCGTAATTCTTCCATATCACCATACTGTTGAAGTTTATGCCATTTGTCAAGAGCATAACGAGCTATTTTGACAGAATCAGCATTATCAGACTTAACCTTACGGAGAGAATCGTTATCGAAATCCTTAATGAGCTTTGGATTAACAACGCTAACAAAGAGATTAGCCTCAGAAAGCTGATGTGCAAGAACCTCGTAATAGCGTCCGGTATACTCCATAACGATTCGTGATTCTCCTTCAACAGAGTTGATAAGTTGAATTAATGCATTGATATCACTCGAAGAATGGTTAACATTAAATGGAGAATAAACTATTTCGCCAAATGGTCTCAGTATAGAAACTGTACTCTTACCTTTTGAAACATCAATACCTACTGCGTTCATATATTTGTCACTCCTTAAAAAATATAGTGCAATGGATATACACCAGTTTTACTCATTGCCTATTCAATCTACTGTGGTGTGACACGAATGCACCCTATGGTGAAACAACCTGCATAAAACGAACGCTGCTAATGAGGAGCTGGTTATCAGTCTAAACAACGGACGCGAGGTCCAAGAAAGGAAACCGATATACCTATTGCCCCAACATTATACAGCTTAAGCAATAAGATAGATAACATCTTAACTGGATGTTAAGAATATTAACTATAAAATCATTGTAGTAGAAAGGAAGTGATAAAGTGGCCATAACGAAGATATTACATCAGAAAGCAAGCCCTGGCAGAGAACTGGGACTCCATACAAAACAGCTTATAGCCTACATAATGAATCCGGATAAAACAGAGGAATGTATTCTGACAGGCGGTATAAACTGTCTGCCGGATACTGCTTATAAACAGATGGTGGAGACGAAGAAAATGTATAGGAAGCTGGGAGGAAGGCAGAGTTATCATGTGATAATATCTCTCGTTCCTGGAGAGGGGACACCAGAGCAGCTATATGAAATGACAGAGAAGTTTGCAGCTGAATTCTTAGGTGAAGAATATGAGGCTGTATTTGCCATCCATACGGATCATGAACATCTGCATTCACATCTTGTCTTTAATAGTGTGAATATGATTACCGGAAAGAAATTCCAGTATCAGAAGGGAGACTGGAAATATAAGCTGCAGCCATTAACAAATAAGCTTTGCGAGAAATATGGATTTGAAATAATGCCTGCAGAATATAGTCCTGATCCGAAGAATGTATCACGTGATGAGTGGGAAAGGCAGAATAGTATTACGGAAATGGTAGAATCTGATGCCAGGTTCTGCAGGCTGGCAGCAAACAGCAGAGACCATTATATTTATCTGCTAAAGGAACTAGGATATGAAGTGAAGGATGACAATCATATTTCAGTTAAGGTTCCGGGAATGAAAAGGTTCAAGCGACTTGGGACTATATCGCCGGAACTCGATTACATAAAAAGTAAAATAAGATTATCTTCTGGTAGAGAAGAAAATAATGACAACAGGATATATAGAACGATAGATCCTCGTCCAATTAGAAGAGCAAAGCTTTCTCCGATTCAAAAGAAATATTACAGAAGGCTTTATAAGATGCGACTGATCGAAAAAAGAAGGTTTCAATACAAATCTGCACAGTTTTACAAGGATCTGAAAAGATTTAAAGAATTACAGGGCGAATATAATTTCCTGGTGTCTGAAGATATACAAAGTATAGAGGATCTTATCAAGATTAGATATGAATCTCGATCAAATTATAATCTTATTGATTCTGTACAAAAAGAGCTTTATCGTGAAAGAGCAAAGATAAGAAGAACGCAAAATCAGGAACGTTTAAATGGATTTGATGTAACATATTTCAATGAAAAAGAGTATCGAAAAAAACTGGAAATTCTGAAGGACATGAAGAGGAATGAAGATAAGAGATTTCAGATTGCAGGTAAAATATTGGATAAATACAAATATGATACAAGCCTAGATGAACTTGATGCGATGAGTATATCAGAAGAGGAAACTGAATTGGATAACTACGATAGTGAAGAGTTGATTCGAGAATTTCCAAATCTGCCAGAACCAGCGAAAATCATAGAACCAATAGAATCACTAGAATTATCAGAAACTAAAAATCTTTCGGAATTATTAGAAGAGGCATATGAATGTGGGGATATCGGTCAGGAAAAAGAAATAGAAAAATTCGATGGGGATTCTCTTGATAATGGCGTAGATAAACCGTCAAATGAGATAGAACAGGATAAACTTGATTATGATGTTGAACTCATAATAATTCAGGTAATTCCCCAAATACAAAGCTATAACATTTCTGTAGATGACTTTTTCCGTCTATCCGTTGAAAACAAAGCAGCTATATGGGATGTTACAGAAGATAATATGGAGGATACTTTTGAGGCATATAGAAAGCTGGCATCATTTGCAGGAGTAAATAATTCAGTTGCGGATTTGCATTACGATTTTATGAAAGTATATAAGCAATGTCAGGAATATAAAGAAGAACCGTGGATGAAGAAATATAGGCAGGATAGGTTGAATGGCAAGAATCCATTTAATGAAGATAAGAAGCTAATCAAGACGATGGTGAGGTGAAAAAAAGAAAATAGTTTGAGTGAGTATTATGAAAATTATGAACTAGTTTAATATAAATAATCTAGGGATTAAGATATTGATTTTACGAAAAACGGTATAATACAGATAAAGTTTGCGGATAAAACCTTTGTTACTAGACATACAGTCAGTAGATGGAAATCAGAGGGACATAGTTAGAAATATTACATTACACCCCATGTTTTTTACAATGATATTTTAACCGATGTATTTATATATATACGATAATTATTTTGGCTTTACTTTAAATAACTAAAGTTATAACACATAAATGCTATTTTTTAACAAGCAAAATATTGTTCCGAAATTATAATGTATTTTTATAATTGGATTAGTATATTTGAAATTTGAAATAATACATAAGGTAGAAAAGTATCTATTTCCTAAAAAATATTTTATATGAGGAGGTCATAATGGATCATAATGTAATCGCAATAATATGGGATTTTGATAAGACATTAATTCCAGGATATATGCAGGAACCAATCTTTAATGAGTATAATATCGATTCTAAGCAATTTTGGGATGAAGTGAACTCGTTACATCAATTATATGCAGAAAAGGGTGTGAGGGTAAATAAGGATACAATTTATTTGAATCATATGATAACTTGCACAAATCAGAATATATTTCAGGGCCTCAATAATGAGAAATTAAGGGAGTTTGGTAAAGAACTAAAGTTCTATCCTGGTATACCAAAGATATTGCAGGATTTAAGAGATATAGTAGAAAAAGAAAAAAAATATGAGTTGTTTTCAATAAAAGTTGAACATTATATTGTTAGTACTGGACTGACAGAGATGATTCGAGGTTCAAAGGTGAATTCATATGTTGATGGAATATGGGGATGCGAGTTTATTGAGAAACCAATTCGGTCAAACTTAGATATAAAAATAAAAGAAGAAATAGATGATAATGTACTTATAAGTCAGATCGGTTATATGATTGATAATACGTCAAAAACTAGAGCTATATTTGAAATTAATAAAGGATCAAATAAGTTTGAAATAGATGTAAATAGTAAAATAGATAAAGACAAAAGAAGAGTCCCGTTTGAGAATATGATATATATTGCAGATGGTCCAAGTGATATTCCAGTTTTTTCAATATTAAACCAGTATGGAGGAAAAACATTTGCAATTTATCCTAAAGGTAATACCAAAGCGTTTAACCAGGTAAATAATTTGATTAGAGATGGAAGAATTAATATGTATGCTGAGGCAGATTATCAAGAAGGTACAACTGCATATATGTGGCTTACTGAAAATGTGAAACAGATAGCAGAAAAAATATATAAGAGTAATCTTTCTCAAATAATTGGTTCGGCAGGAAATGTCCCAAGGCACATTGTAGAATGATAAAATTTATGGATTATCAAAAAAGATAATTGATAAATGAGATGATTAAGAGTAATGACTGTTTTTAATGGATATATTTTTATATAAGTATATTTCGTTTTTTTAGAGACTAGTGTATTATATAAAAGAAAATGATGTAAATCAAATAATGTTTACTGTAGTAGTTGGCATTGAAGATATAGGAGAAACCCTTTTTCCAGCAGGTGTGCGATTTGTAAACAAAGATTCACATTATTATGTGGGCATACTGTGAAATAAATGACATAAGTATTTTCTGTCCACAATATCAGATAATGAAACATTAAAAAAATCTTAGGGGGTAAAATGTATATTA
>JAILMQ010000138.1 GCA_024692605.1 Eubacterium sp. | reverse complement strand
CCTCCTTCTAGAGCAACCCATTGGGGTCAGACCCCCTTGGGTTGTTTTTTCTTGAATCAACCCAAAGGGGTCTGACCCCAATGGGTTACTTTGTCACCTTCGCCTTTTTCGGTGCGCCGGCTTTTTTAATCATTTTCTTATATTTCTTAAGGCACTTCTTCGGTACCTTGATTTTAATTTTAGCGTTTACGCCCTTGAAAGCGTTCTTGCCGATGGATTTAAGCTTCGTTGACTTAATAATCACAAGCTTCAGATTCTTGCATCCGTTAAATGCATTCTTTGCTATCTTGGTCACATTCTTTCCAATGACGATCTTAGTAACGCCACATCCCTTGAAAGCATTTGCATCAATAGCAGTCACCTTAAAGGTTGCTCCGCCAATCTTCACCGTCGGCTTAACTGTGGCAGTCTTGACATTCACGTCAAACGGTCTCGCATAGGTTACGGTACCGCCGGAAACCTTGCTGCCCTTCTTGGTAACGTTTGTGATCTTATACTTGCCTCCCGACACCTTATCGGCAACAAGTACATTTTTCTTAATATCCTTGGCATTCATGGTGGAAGCATCGCTGTACTTCTTGCCGTTATCCACGATAACGACCTCCACAGGCACATCCACGCTAAATGTATTCTTCGCGCTTATCTTTGCAGAAAGCTTGATTGTGGTCTTACCGGTCTTGAGGCCCTTCACCACACCGTTGGACACGCTGACAATGCCGGTATCCTTAACAGTGATTGTGGTCGGCAGGAAAATCCTGGAATATGGCTTAAGCTGTGACTTAAAATACATGCTCAGGTCCATAGTCTTGGTTTCATTCAGACCAAGCTCAATCTTATCGACATGCGTAGGCTGATAAGTCCTGTTTATATCCTCAAGAAGATTCACATCATACTTCTTGATCTCGTCGGAATAATTGATCGGCGTCGTGTTAGCCGAGGTAAATGTATCAAGATATCCAAACTCCTGAACCCAGCACTTCACGCCCTCAACCTCGAAGCACGCAAATCCAACCGCATTAAATTCAGGATTCAGCATATTTCTTCGATGGCCCTGGCCCGAATAATTCTTATCATCCTCTCTGAAAGCCACGAAAACAGTTTCAGCACTGGTCTGCCCATAGGCTATATTTTCACCGCACGGACTGTAAACACCCTGAGGATAAGCAGCATCGAAGGACGAACCATCCGGTCTTGAATGGCTGTAATAAACCGTCAGCTCCTTCGCCCTCTGGATCGCAACCTTCTCCAGCTGATAATCATAAGTAAGTGGTTCAACCTTATTATCAGCAGATGTGTTGTACACAGTTTTTGTGCTATTGTCTGAATTCCAGTACCAGGCATCATTTCCCGTACGGAACGCATTAATCATGGAAAGCATCTTTCTCGCCTCAACAGACTTGTTGGCAGAAAGAGTCTGAACCGGATACTCAACTTCAGGCTTCTCGTAGCCCATGCAGTCGCAGATGTTGAGGTATATCTGATTTGTGCTCTGAGACCCGGTTGAGGCCTTGAGTACATTTCCGGAATTATCAATATAAACGATGATCGGGTAGCTGATCTGGCCGGACGCGCCGGAAAGCCTGAAAGCCGCCCCTACATTCTTACCATAGCAAAATGTAATCTTTGACGAGAACTTCTTAGAAAACTCCGTGATGGCCGCCTTATTGTTGCCATCCCCGTCAGCGTAGATGAAATTGATTTTCTCATCATTAACCCACTGGCTGTCCGAAATACTCTTAAGCGCATTGTTGGTATTCAGACACGTCGGACGTCCGAAAACGATCACATTCAGCTGCTTAGGCGCCTTCGCTGTGGAATTGACAGTCGTCCCGTCAATCGCCGTAAAATCATAGCTGTCAGCCGCCTGAACTACATTGCAACCCATTGGGGTCAGACCCCTTTGGGTTGATTGAGAAAAGACAAAAAACAAAGACATAACAAATACGTAAAACAAACAAGTAGATTTTTTCTTCATCTCTAAACCTCTCCTTTGCTAACCCATTGGGGTCAGACCCCAATGGGTTGATTATTTAATTTTCCACTTGACAATTATATCATATAATTATATTTTATAGGAAATAAAATAATTTTTAGAGGATCTCCTTTAAAAAAAACGAAACAAAAAGCACGGATTTCGCAACTTTTTACTTTTCGATTTTTTGAGAAAGGAGCTTTTTTATGCCTAGAAAACCCAGAAATTACAGACCATGTGGTTATTACCACGTAATAAACAGAGGCGTCGGAAAAAAATCTATCTTTGAGGATGAGCAGGATTATAAGTATTTTGTTAAGCTTATGATTGAACATTCTGCCAAAAACGATATCACAATCTACGCCTACTGTCTCATGAAGAATCATTTCCATATTCTTCTCAGTGCAAATGGCGACAGCTTGTCTATATTTATGCAACACATTTGTTCGCTGTATTCCATGTATTACAACGATAAATATGAACGTGTGGGTCACCTTTTCCAGGACAGGTTCAAGTCGGAGGAGGTTCTGGACGAGTCGTATTTCATGACCGCCTTCCGGTATATTATCAGAAATCCGGAGAAGGCCGGAATCTGCAAGGTTGCGAAATACAGATGGCACAGTCTTTACTTGCCTTCGTCCGTCAATAAATTCGTTAATCTGTCATTGCCCATCAAACTTGGAGGTGGAATTGATTGTCTGAAAGAATACGTGCTTACGCCAAATAACGACGTTTGCATGGAAGCGGAAAATGTAATCTCTGACGAAGAGGCTACTGAAATCATACTGAGGCAGTTCCACGTCAAAGATTGTAAAGAGATAATGGATTTTAGTAAGGATGAAAAGATTAAAGCAATAAAAAAACTCAGCCATATCGGACTGAGCCAAAGACAGATTGAACGACTAACCGGAGTGACAAGACAACAAGTACGCACAATAATGAAAAAATAACCCAAAGGGGTCTGACCCCAATGGGTTAAAAACCTTAGTCGTCTTCTTCTACTTTATGGGATTTGATTCCTTCTGTGAGAAGTGGAACGATCTTGTTGAGGTCACCTACGATTCCGTAGTCTGCTACGTCAAAGATAGGTGCTGTTTCGTCTTTGTTGATTGCGATGATGATCTCGGATTCTTCCATTCCGGCTGTGTGCTGGATGGCACCTGAGATACCGATTGCAAAGTAAACAAGTGGACGAACTGTCTTACCTGTCTGACCTACCTGAAGGTCTTTTGGAAGCCAGCCGTTATCTACTACAGCACGTGAGCAAGCTACTTCTCCGCCGAGAGCATCTGCAAGGTCTCTAAGGATCTTGAAGTTCTCTGCTGAACCAACTCCTCTACCACCTGCTACAAGGATCTTTGCCTTCTGGATATCAACTGTTTCTGATACAGACTTGATAACATCAAGGATTTCAACGTATTTGTTATCCGGAGTAAATCCAGGATTGAATTCGATTACTTCGCACTCTCTTCCAACTTCCTTAGGACTTCTCTTCATAACACCAGGTCTTACTGTTGCCATCTGAGGTCTGAATTCAGGACATGCAATCGTAGCGATTGTATTTCCGCCAAATGCAGGTCTTGTCATAAGAAGCTGATTGTGCTTCTGCTCATCTTCTTTACCAGGAATAGCAACAAGTGGGAAATCACCGATTTCAAGTGATGTACAGTCTGCTGTAAGTCCTGTATGAACTCTTGCACATACACGAGGTGCAAGGTCACGACCGATTGCTGTTGCTCCAATAAGGAACACATCCGGCTTGAATTTATTTATAACTTCTGACAGAGCATGTGCATATGGCTCTGTTCTATACTCTTTAAGTTCAGGATCATCGATGAGGATAACCTTGTCTGCACCATGCTCTTTAAGGTGAAATACTTTATTTCCGATTTCAGATCCACAAAGTACAGCAACAACCTCTGTATCAAGATCCTTAGCAAGCTCAATAGCCTTTCCCATGAGCTCGTATGTTATCTCGGTGATGTGATTGTCAATCTGCTGAGCAAACACATACACGCCCTTATATTCTTCTAAAGACATTTCTCTTCCTCCTATATCACGAACTTCTCAGCAAGCTTGCTGACGATGTAATCAGCTGCTTCGTTTGCGGTTTCCGGAGTAACCTTCTCTCCTGCGCCCTTAGCAACCTTATCGGAAGCCTTTGCGATCTGAGTAGGAGAACCTTTAAGTCCCATGTTGCTATCATCCAAAGTATCCAGAGCATCTCTGTCCCAAACAGTGATATCTTTCTCAAATGCGTCAAATATACCGCCCGGTGTCATGTAACGAGGCTCATTTAACTCAGAAAGTGCTGTTATGAGGCAAGGCATTTTAGCTTTTAAAATGTGATGTCTGTCGTCATACTGTCTCTTAACTATTACTGAATCACCCTCAAGCTTAATCTCTTCTGCGTAAGAAATAAGTGGAAGATCCAGATGTTCTGATATCTGAGGACCAACCTGAGCTGTATCACCATCGATAGCCTGACGACCTGTGATAATAAGATCATAGTCGAGCTTTCTGATTGCAGCTGCGATAGTCTGTGATGTTGCCCATGTATCAGCTCCTGCAAGTCTTCTGTCTGTAACAAGTACAGCATTATCTGCGCCCATTGCATAAGCCTCACGAAGCACATCCTCTGCCTTAGGAAGACCCATAGTTACAACAGTTACATTTACCTTATCTGCTCCCATTTCATCCTTGATGCGAAGTGCAGCCTCAAGACCTGCCTTGTCATCAGGATTCATTATGGAAATCATTGCATTTCTATCAAGAGTTCCGTCCGGCTTAAACTTAACGCCGCCCTTTGTATCAGGAACCTGTTTAACACATACTCCTATATTCATGTCTGTACCTCCCTATGCCAGCAGATTTCCTGAGATAACCATACGCTGAACTTCGCTGGTTCCCTCATAAATCTCTGTAATCTTAGCGTCACGCATCATACGTTCAATCTCGTACTCTTTGATGTAACCGTATCCACCGTGAAGCTGTACAGCCTTAGTAGTTACTTCCATTGCTACTTCTGCAGCATAAAGCTTAGCCATGGCAGCCTCAACACTGTATGAAACCTTTGCGCCATCAGCAAACTCCTGCTTCTTCATAGCTGCCTTATAAACAAGCATCTTAGCAGCCTCAACCTTAGTAGCCATATTTGCAAGCTGGAACTGAGTATTCTGGAATGCGGAAATGCTACGACCAAACTGCTTTCTTTCCTTTGTATAAGCAATTGTTCTCTCAAGAGCGCCCTCAGCAATACCGAGTGCCTGAGCAGCAATACCAATACGACCACCGTCCAGTGTATGCATAGCTATACCGAAGCCCTTACCCTGAGCACCAAGAAGTGCACTCTTAGGAATACGAGCATCTTCAAATATAAGTTCATATGTAGATGAACCACAGATTCCCATCTTGTTTTCTTTAGTACCAAATGAGAAACCAGGAGTTCCCTTATCAACTATAAATGCTGATATCTCCTTCATCTTACGACCACGCTTCTCAACGATACCGGTAACAGCGATGACGATGTAAACGTCAGCAACCTTACCATTTGTGATAAAGCATTTAGAACCATTAAGTACCCACTCATCTCCATCGAGAACAGCCTTTGTCTGCTGCATCTGAGCATCTGTACCAGCTCCCGGTTCTGTAAGAGCAAATGCACCAAGCTTCTTTCCTGTTGCAAGATCAGCAACATATTTTTCCTTCTGCTCCGGTGTACCATATGTAAGGATTGGATCGATGCAAAGTGATGTATGTGCAGAAAGAATAACCGAGGTGGTTGCACAAACCTTTGCCATCTCCTCAACAGCCATAATGTATGTGAGCACGTCACATCCCTGGCCGCCATATTCCTTTGGTACCGGAATTCCTAAAAATCCGGCCTTAGCCATCTTCTCAACAGTTTCACTTGGAAATCTGTGCTCCTCATCAATTTCCATTGCAAGAGGCTTAACCTCTGCTTCTGCAAAATCCTTGAAGAGTCCTCTGGCCATTTCATGCTTCTTATCAAGTGTGAAATCCATGATTTATCCTCCGTAAAGCAACCCATTGGGGTCAGACCCCTTTGGGTTATTTTTATTTCTTGAATCAACCCATTGGGGTCAGACCCCTTTGGGTTATAGGGGCAACCCCCTATTGGTTATAAAATTTACAGTGCGTCTACTGGAGTCTTTGTACGGTCTTCGTTATATTTGTAGAAGCCCATACCACTCTTAACACCAAGGTTACCGCCACGAACCATCTTACGAAGAAGTGGGCATGCACGATACTTGCTGTCGCCTGTCTCTGCATAAAGTACATCCATGATTGCAAGGCAGATATCAAGACCAACGAAGTCACCAAGTTCAAGTGGTCCCATTGGGTGGTTAGCACCAAGCTTCATAGCAGCGTCGATACCGGCGATATCTGAAACACCTTCCATCTTGATGAAAGCAGCTTCGTTGATCATAGGAATAAGAATTCTGTTTACAACGAAACCGGCAGCTTCATTTACCTGAACAGGTGTCTTGCCGATTGCTTCAGCGATCTCAACGATCTTCTTAACTGTCTCGTCAGGTGTGTTAACACCAGCAATAACCTCAACAAGCTTCATTCTGTCAGCAGGGTTAAAGAAATGCATTCCAACCATAGGTCTGCTGAGACCATTTCCAATCTCTGTGATTGAAAGTGATGATGTATTAGATGCGAAGATACAATCAGCCTTGCAGATCTTGTCAAGCTCGGCAAATGTAGTCTTTTTAACTTCCATGTTCTCAAATGCAGCTTCTACGATAAGATCGCAGTCTGCACAGATATCTTCCTTAAGTCCCGGAGTGATCTTAGCAAGGATTGCATCAACAGCATCCTGTGTCATCTTCTCCTTAGCAACAAGTCTTGCATATCCCTTAGCAATCTTGTCTTTTCCGCCTTCAGCCCACTCTGCCTTGATATCGCAAAGTGCAACTTCATATCCTTCAACCTGAGCAAATGCCTTTGCAATGCCCTGGCCCATTGTTCCTGCGCCAATTACGCCAACCTTCATTTTATATTCCTCCTAAATCTTACTTTTCCAACCCATTGGGGTCAGACCCCTTTGGGTTACAATAGGTTATTTGTTCTGGAAAGGTACTACTTTAAGTTTCTTTTCTTTGTCTTTCTCGAGGAAGTTAGCCATTGCAGCTTTCTGATCCTCTGTTTCGAAGCAGTCACCGAAAAGTTTTTCTTCTATTACTATTGCGTCATCCATGGAAGCATCAAGTCCGTCGTTGATTGCTTTCTTGCAGTTACGTACAGCGATAGGTGCATTTGCAGCAATGATTGAAGCAAGCTTCTTAGCCTGGTCAAGCAGCTCTTCCTGTGGATAAACCGCATTTACAAGACCAATCTCCTTGGCTTCCTGAGCCTTGATGTTACGTGCTGTGTAGATCATCTGCTTAGCCATGCCTACACCAACGATACGAGCAAGTCTCTGTGTTCCGCCGAAACCAGGTGTGATTCCGAGTCCAACCTCAGGCTGTCCAAATATAGCATTATCGGAACAGATTCTGATGTCACAGCTCATTGAAATCTCGCATCCGCCACCGAGAGCAAATCCATTTACCGCTGCGATTACAGGGATAGGAAATGTTTCAATCATGCGGAATACATCGTTACCCTTCTTACCAAAAGCCTCACCTTCAGCCTTTCTGAGGGAAGACATTTCACCGATATCAGCACCGGCGACAAATGATTTCTCTCCGGCACCTGTAAGAATAAGTGCACGAGTTGCTTCAAGGTCAACTGCTTTAAATGTAGCCTCAAGTTCCTCAAGAACCTGAGAATTAAGAGCATTAAGTGCCTTTGGACGATTGATTGTGATAACGCCCACAAATCCCTCCTGCTCATATGTTACGAATTCAGCCATGTTTATTCTCCTAAATCTCTAAACTGTATTAGTCGCGTTCTACGATTGTTGCGCAACCCATTCCGCCACCGATGCAAAGTGTTGCAAGACCTTTCTTGAGGTCCATATCTTCCATCTCGTGAAGAAGTGTTACAAGGATACGACATCCTGAAGCTCCAACCGGGTGTCCAAGTGCGATAGCACCACCACGTGGGTTAAGCTGCTTCTCAACATCGATTCCAAGGTCCTTACCAACTGCAACTGACTGAGCAGCGAATGCCTCGTTAGCCTCGATAACGTCGAAGTCTTCAATCTTGTAACCTGTCTTAGCCATAACCTTCTTTGTAGCAGCAACAGGACCAACACCCATGATCTCAGGTGCAACACCTGCAAGTGCTCCGCCGACAAATGTAGCCATTGGCTTTACACCAAGTTCCTTTGCCTTCTCTTCTGACATAACAACGATTGCAGCTGCACCGTCGTTGATACCTGAAGCATTACCTGCTGTTACATATCCGTCCGGATTGATTGCTCTCATACGGCTAAGTCCCTCAGCTGTGATACCAGCTCTAGGGTTCTCATCTGTATCAAATACAACTGTTTCTTTTTTCTTCTTTATCTCTACAGGAACTATCTCTCTCTTAAATGCGCCCTCAGCCATAGCCTTCTCACACTTCTGCTGTGAGTTAGCAGCAAACTCATCAAGCTCTTCTCTTGTAAGTCCCCACTGCTCAGCTACGTTATCAGCTGTCTTTATCATATGATAGTCGTTAAATGCATCCCAAAGCGCATCCTTTACCATTGTGTCTACAAGAGCACCCTGGCTGTTTGATGGCCATGTCATTCTGTATCCGTAACGTCCGTTAGGAAGTGCAAATGGAGCCATTGACATATTCTCCATACCACCTGCAACTACGATATCAGCATCACCTGCCTGGATCATCTGTGCAGCCATGTTTACTGCGTTAAGTCCTGATCCACATACAACGTTAATTGTAACTGCAGGACACTCAACAGGAAGTCCGGCCTTGATTGCTGCCTGACGTGCAACGTTCTGACCCTGACCGGCCTGGATTACGCAACCCATATATACATGGTCAACCTGATCAGCCGGAACACCAGCTCTGTTGAGAGCTTCCTTGATTACGATTGAACCAAGATCAGCTACAGGTGTAGTACTGAGTGATCCACCCATTGTACCGATTGCTGTACGACATGCGCCTGCTAAAACGACTTTTTTTGACATAGATAATTCCTCCATATGATTTAATATAATAAAATGTGTTAAATTAGTTCATAACCTAAACATGCCGGATTATCTCAAAACCTAAACATGCTTTTTTATAATAGCATAAACCTATTTCATAATGCAACAAATAAGATATGTTCCTAATGTTAATATTTTTGTGGGATTTTTAGATAAAATAGACAAAATACACAAAAATCATTCTATTCCAAGAATCTGACGCGCCCTACTGAGCTGTTCCTTAGTAGGCGGAAGGATTTCCGGAATAGGATATCTGATGCCAAGAGCCTCGTATTTAGGTAGTCCGAGTCTATGATACGGAAGCACCTCCACCTTAGTCACGGTCTTCAGTGACTTAATAAACTTAGACAGTTCATGTAGATAATTTTCGTATTCTGATGAATCCGAGTTTTCCCCCTCTTCAGAAGAACCCCAAACGGTAATCCCCGGAACAAGCACATGCCGGATCCACATATCCTTCCCATTGTCAGAAAGGTACCTGGCCATATGGAGAATATTTTTATTCGAGCACCCCGTCAACTCCCGATGCTTTTCATCATCTATATGTTTGATGTCCAGAATAAAAAGGTCCGTATACTTACACAGCTCATCAAACTTATTTAGGAAATGTAACTCAGACGAAAAGGGATTGCCTGATGTATCGATACAAGTATTTACGCCTTCCTGCTTGGCAAGTCGGAATAGCTCCGTCACAAAATCCATCTGCAGCAAAGCCTCGCCGCCGCTCACAGTTATACCCCCCGTATCTTTCCAATAAGGCCTGTATCTCAGAGCCTGCTTCAAAACGTCCTGGGGAGTACGCTCCTGAACCTTGATTCCGCGAGACTCCAGGAAGCATTTATTTTTATCATCAGGTAAAGTAAACCAAGTCTCCGGATTATGACAATATTTGCAGCGCATATTACAGCCCTGGAGAAAGACTATGAATCTTATTCCGGGGCCGTCCACTGCACCAAAACTTTCAGTTGAATGAATATAACCAAGTCCCATATATCATATTCCCCATCTATCATATTCCACATCCATCTTTGACTCTCTTACAAACTCTCATGGAAGGTTCTATTTATAACATCCATCTGCTGCTCTCTTGTCAGACTGATGAACTTAACAGCGTAACCGGAAACACGAATGGTGAAGTTAGCGTACTCAGGTTTTTCCGGATGCTCCATAATATCTTCAAGGGTTTCGCGGCTGAATACATTTACATTCAGATGATGTGCACCCTGATCAAAATAACCATCCATTGCATTTACAAGATTCTGAACTCTTTCCTCTTCTGTGTTGCCAAGGGCTGAAGGGTTCATGGACTGTGTATTTGATATTCCATCAAGAGCCCATACATAAGGAATCTTAGCAACGGAGTTGAGAGAAGCCAGAAGTCCTGAAGTCTCTGCACCGTAGCTTGGGTTTGCTCCGGGAGCAAGTGGTGTCCAAGCCTTACGACCATCAGGAAGACTACCGGTGAACTTGCCATACACTACATTTGAAGTAATTGTAAGGATTGATGTTGTAGGTTCAGAGTTACGATATGTATGTCTCTTCTTGATATCAGTGAGGAAGGTCTTCAGAAGCCATACACCGATGTTGTCAGCCCTGTCATCATCATTTCCATACTTAGGGAAGTCGCCCTCTGTCTGATAATCAACGGCAAAGCCCTCTTCATCACGGATAACCTTAACCTTCGCAAACTTAATGGCAGAAAGTGAATCGATAACATGTGAGAATCCGGCAATACCTGTGGCAAATGTACGACGGACGTCAGTATCTATAAGGGCCATCTCGGCAGCCTCATAGTAGTACTTGTCGTGCATATAGTGAATAAGATTAAGTGTATTCACATAGAGTCCAGCAAGCCAGTCAAGCATGAACTCAAATCTTTCTATAACCTCATCATAATCAAGATATTCCGATGTAATAGGTCTTGCGGCAGGGCCAACCTGTACTCTGGACTTAGCATCAACACCACCGTTGATGGCGAACAGGAGGCACTTTGCCAGGTTAGCTCTGGCACCGAAGAACTGAATCTCCTTACCTGTCTGAGTTGCTGATACACAACAGCAGATAGAATAATCATCCCCCCATACAGGCTTCATGACATCATCATTTTCATACTGGATAGAGCTGGTATCAACAGATATCTTGGCAGCATATTTCTTAAATGCCTCCGGGAGCTGTGAAGAATAAAGCACAGTAAGATTCGGCTCCGGTGAAGGGCCCATATTCTCAAGGGTATGAAGGAATCTGTAGCAGTTCTTTGTAACAAGGGGTCTGCCGTCCATTCCGATTCCGCCCACCTCAAGAGTTGCCCAGACAGGATCACCTGAGAACAGCTCATTGTAGGACTGAATACGGGCAAACTTAACCATACGAAGCTTGAGAACAAGATGGTCGATAAGCTCCTGAGCTTCGCTTTCCGTGATGATTCCCTTCTTCAGATCTCTTTCTATATATATATCAAGAAATGTAGATACACGACCTACGGACATAGCAGCACCATTCTGGGTCTTAACAGCAGCAAGATATCCGAAATAAAGCCACTGAACAGCTTCCTTTGCATTCTTTGCAGGACGGGATATATCACAGCCGTAAGCCTCAGCCATCTTCTTCATACCTTCAAGAGCCTTAATCTGCTCTGCAAGCTCTTCACGAAGACGGATAATGTCATCAGTCATAACTCCATGACCACAGTTCTTCTTATCCTCCAGCTTCCATTCAATAAGCTGGTCGATTCCATAGAGGGCGATTCTTCTATAATCACCGACTATACGGCCACGGCCATAGGTATCAGGAAGACCAGTTATGATATGACTTCTTCTGGCAGCACGCATTTCATCTGTATATGCATCAAATACTGCCTGATTATGAGTCTTGTGATATTCAGTAAATACCTTATGAAGTTCCTTGTTAGGCTCATATCCGTACATAGTAAGGGATTCTTCAGCCATCTTGATTCCGCCAAATGGCATAAATGCTCTCTTAAGGGGCTTATCTGTCTGAAGTCCAACTATCTGTTCAAGGTCCTTCATGGATTCGTCTATATATCCCGGGCCATAGGCAGTAAGAGTAGATACAACATCTGTTTCCTCATCCAGAACTCCACCCTTTTCACGTTCTTCCTTCTGAAGTTCCTGAAGTCTGCCCCAAAGCTTGTTTGTAGCTTCAGTTGGTCCCTCAAGGAAACTCTCATCACCTGTATATGGGGTATAGTTGTAGGTGATGAATTCTCTTACATTACACTCTTCTTTCCAGAGGCGTCCTGTAAAGCCGTCCCATTCTTCATAATCAAGCATGATATCCTTTTGCATGTCTTTTGTCCTTTTCCTTCTATATATTATTATTTTATTTAACTAACTCCGACCTTCAAAATGTAACACCATATGATGTGTATGTCAATGACTGAAGCACACCATATAGTACTTATTATTAGTTTTGTACAATAAAATAAAAAAGGCACCTTATCTTTTGGATAAAATGCCTTTTGTAATTTACTCTTCTAATCCTGAACTATGCTGTTTACTTACTTTCTTCATCCTGTACAGTGATATACTCACCTGCAAGTCCTGCTCCGGCAGCCACCACCTGGTCAGGATCATCAGCGATAGATACTCTGATACCTGTCTTCTCAGTGATAAGCTTGTCCATACCGTAAATCTGGCATCCGCCACCGGAAAGAAGAATTCCTTCTTTTGCCACATCGGCTGCAAGCTCCGGCTCACATTTTTCAAGAACACTTGTGATACCATCTATTATCTGAGTAGTAATCTCTTCAAGAGCCTCGACAGTTTCATTTGCCCCAAGGTCAAGTCTTACAGGAAGACCATTCATCATGTTCTTACCTTTTATCTCATAAGAAGAATCTACTTTTCTTGGATAAACTGCGGCGATTTCCATCTTTGCATCCTCTGATGAAAGTTCACCAAGCTCTATGTTATATTTTCTTCTGACATATCTGCTCAGAGCGTCGGTATAATCGTCGCCACCAACCTTGAGGGATACACCGTAGGAGATGTCTCCGGCTGATATAATGGCAATATCAGTAGTTCCACCACCGATATCAACCACCATATGTCCTTTGGTCTCCATGATATCAACGCCTGTTCCCAGAGCAGCTGCGATAGGCGACTCAAGAATAAACACATCCTTTGCACCGGTTTTAACGATGGCATCCTCAACCGCCCTGCGCTCAACCTCTGTAATTCCCTGAGGAACTGTAACGCAAATATTCGGTCTTCCGAAAATCCTTCTCTTCTTCAGCGCATTTTTCACGAAAGCCTTTACCATTCTTTCCGCAAGGGCATACTCGGAAATAACACCGTGCTGAATAGGCTTTTCCACGATTATGGCATCTGTTGTCTTACCCAGCATTCTCTTTGCCTTGGTTCCAACCGCGAGAATTCTCTTTTCCTTTCGGTCGTAAGCCATGACAGAAGGCTGATTGATAACGATACCCTTATCACGCATATAAACACATACTTTTGAAGTTCCCAAATCTATTCCAATATCTATACGATACATATTCTCTCCTGAACTTTATACACAATTGTAGGGTATGAAGACGATGATCACATCTACATACCCCACTAGTTACGAATTAAAAATCAGCTGCCTCTACAACCTTATCCTTGTCTCCGCGCTTATCACATTTAGCAATAGCATCGTTAACAGCACCGATAAGTCTGTCAAGGTTTCCTGCTTCCATACCGTTAAGGAGTTCCTTAACCTTACCCTTAACATCAGGAGCCACCATGTAACCTCTTTCATCGATATACTTGAGAGCAACCTTTGTCATGTCGTCCTTAGTAATCTTAGTCATATCAATAAGGTACTCGAACTCTGAAAGGATTTCGCCTGTCTGCTCAAACAGTCTTGAGATAGAATCAATCTCACCTGTAAGAATAACAACGAAGTCATTTACATCTTTAGCTGAAAGATGAACGATTTCGATGAGCTTCTGAGGATTAACCAGTCCGGCATTCTCGATAACAAGACATCCACCGGCAAGTTTCTTCATGTTAGGCTCAATCTTATCCTGAGTCATCTTATTAAGTGCAGCAGCCTTGATCTTAGCGATTGTTCTCGCACTACAGATACCCATATCATAAAAGCTTCTTGCAAAGTCTTCACCAACACATACAGAACCGAATCCGTACTGACCAAGGATAACGATATTTCTTGATCTGATGGTTTCTTCCATATTTGCAGCTATATCGTTAAATGTATCTACAAACTCATCTGCAGATGCTTCGATTTCAAGATATTTATCAAGGTAGCTTGCAGCAAGTGGAAGTCGCTGTCCGGGAGCAACCTTTGTAAGGTCGATTTCCATTGTATCAACTGATGCAAGCTTAGCTTCAGCATCCTTAACACTCTTCTCAGCTTCTTCAATCTTCTTCTGAGCTTCCTTAACCTTAGCTTCATTGTCAGAACCTGACTTCTTAGCTTCTTCAGCAGACTTCTTAGCAGCTGCTTCAAGGTCTTTCTTAAGCTTATCTATCTCTTTATCTTTAATAACTACAGCAGCCTTGGCATCCTTAACTGAATCTTCAGCAGCCTTGATTTCATCTTCGGCAGCCTTAACTGCTTCAGTTTCTTCCTTAGCCTCTTCAGCAGCCTTAGCCTTTGCTTCGATATCATCTGTAGAAGCCTTAAGGTCATCTACGATCTTCTTGATCTTATCAGCTATGCTGTCCTTAGCTTCCTTCTCAGCCTTAGCCTGAGCTTCTGTTTCAGCAGCCTTTATTGCGTCAGCAACAACTGTATCTTTAAGAGCCTTTGCTACCTCGAGAGCCTTCTCAAGAATACTCTCTCTTTCTTTCTCAGCATCAGCCTTTCTGGAATCGATTGTTTCAAGCTTTTCTTTAGCAGCAGCAACTGCTGTCTTCTTAGACTCAACGTCTGCCTTAGCAACTGTGATCTTATCCTTAGCTTCAACTGCAGCAGCCTTAGCCTTCTCTGCATTTTCCTTAACCTTAGATACATTTGCCTTAGCTTCGTCGATCTTAGCCTTAGCACCTTCGATCTTAGCTTCTTCATCTGCAACTCTCTGCTCGGCAGCAGCGACATCGGCCTTAGCCTTCTCTGCATTCTTCTTAGCCTCTTCGAGTGCTCTTTCAGCAGCGACAACAGCTTCCTCAGCTTCAACAACCTTGGACTTAGCTCCGGCGATATCAGCTCTGGCAAATTCAACTCCTGCCTCTACGCTTTCAGCCTCAGCTTCTGCATCCTTAACCTTGTCTTCTGCTTCTTCAATCTCTATGTATGCATGATCAGACATCTGCTGATATTCAACGGCCTGTACTTCAGCTTCCTTAACCTTATCTTCAGCCTTAACAACCATCTGCTCAGCTTTTCTGATTTCTTCTTCGATTGACTCAGCTTCTTCAGCGAACTTCTTCTCGTTCTCAAGCTTCTTAGCTTCGTTATCTTCCTTAGCCTTAGCTGTTGCTTCCTCAACCTTTGAAGCACCAACGAGTTCAGCAGCCTTCTTAGCTTCTTCAATGATCTTAGCCTTAATAGACTCGATCTTTGACTCAGACTCTTTCTCTAATGCAACCTTGTCATCATCTGCCTTCTTTGTAAGTTCATCGATCTTAGCACGGATAGAAGCAGCTTCAGACTTCTTAGCTTCACATGCCTTGTCTGCATCGTACTTCTTAGCCTCTGCATCCTTAACAGCATCTTTAGCTTTCTTTACATTTTCCTCTGCAGCTTTCTTCTCATCTTCAGCAGCCTGAATCTTAGCCTCGATATCCTTCTCTGCAGCGCTCTTCTCAGGAACTACTTCCTTATCTGCATCTTTCTCGATATCCTTAAGTGACTTCTTCAGATCTTCAACAAGCTTCTTTGCATCTGCAACGGCCTTCTCAGCCTCTGCCTTATATTTCTTACGCTGTTCTGCGATAGCTTCCTTACGAGCTTCGTCAGCAGCTTTCTTTCTCTGCTCTTCGAGAACACGTCTCTTCTCAGCTTCCTCAGCCTGACGCTTAGCAGCTTCTTCAGCCTTACGTGCAGCGATCTCTTCCTTCTTCCTCTTGGAATCTTCTTCTGCAAGACGTCTCTTCTCAGCCTTCTCAGCCTCTTCTTTTTCTGCCTTCTCCTTAGCTTCTTCAACAGCCTTCTGCTTATCGAATTCAGCTCTCTTACGTGCAGCAGCTTTTTCTCTTGCAGCAGCAAGTCTTCTTTCCTGATCGTCTATGCTGCTTGTGGATTTTTTCTTCTTTGGCTTCTCCTGCTGAGGCTCTTCTGTATGTTCTTCAGCCTCTTCTTTCTTAGCTTCCTCTTCCTTCTTCTTGGAATCATCCTGGAAGCCAGCCATCTTCATTGTCTGTGCAGCAAATGGATCTTCATCATCATCAAAATCAAAGAGTGAATCATCACCATTTGACGCAATCTTATTAGGAACGATGCTATCAAGATCGTCTAAGCTCTTTGGCTTCTCTTCTCTTTCGTCAGAAACCCAACCTGAATCTTTTGTTACTGTAGTTGTGCCATCGTCTGACTTGAAAGAATACTTATCTTCCATACCGCCATTTACAACAGTAACATTATCATCGCCACCGAGGCTGGCACCAAGTCCACCACCGAGGCCGGAGCTTCCGAGTCCGCCACCTGAAGGTGTACTTCCAAGTCCGCCACCTGACTGAGTTGAACCAAGTCCACCGCCAAGGCCGCCACCCAGGCCACCACCTAGCATATCTGCTGTAAGAACTTCTGTCTGACCATCAGCATTGAATCCGGACTCATCAGCTTTGGTTTCTTCTGCCTTAGCCTCTTCAGCTTTAGCTTCTTCGCCACCAAGACCATGTTGTCTTTCATACTCTTCAAGGTCAATACCAAGCTCCTCAGCTCTTTTCTTTCTTTTCTTCTCCTGAATCTTAGCAACTTCTTCAGCAGAAAGAGTTTTATAAGCCTTCTTACCCTCTTCCTTCTTCTTACTGTCGCTAGATTTCTTTGAAAAAGCCATTGCTTCCTGTTCTCTCTCAAGCTTCTTCTGCTTCTCAGCTCTTTCTTTTTCTACTTGCGCACGGACAGCAGCAATTAGCGCTTCTCTTTGATCAACAGCCACGTCGCGACTACCTCCTTAATATAATCTCTTGCTATACATTATTTATAATTTAATACCCAGGGAAGCAAGAAGTGCTTCAGCCTCCTTCAGCTTAGCTTCCTCTTCCTTAAGTCCCTCATCAAGCTTTTCGCTCTCAGTTTTTATAACCTTCTCAAATTTATTATCAACCTGTTTCTCTTCCTTACCTAATGTCGGGAACAGATCAGAACTGAATCTACCAAAGTCCATAGACGGCAAATCATAAGCCGGCAGATACTCATTCTGAACCACAGGGGCATTAGATATAGGTTCAGGCTCGGAAACAAATTCTTCCTCTGCAACCGGTTCAGGTTCCTCTACAGTTTCTGTATATCTATTAACAGATGCGAACGGTGATTCTTCTTCCTCTTCCAGTTCTGGAATTTCTTCCTCGACTGCCGGGATGAATTCCTCTTCCGTATCTACTGTTTCTTCTGCTGCATATGTTTCTTCTGCTGCATATGTTTCAGGTTCAGTTACCGGTTCTTCGTATACCGGTTCTGGTTCGGAAACTGGTTCCTCGTATACAGGTTCTGGCTCTGGTTCTGTAACTTCCTCATCTACCGGTTCTGGTTCGGAAATGTATTCTTCCTCAGCAACTGGTTCAGGTTCGGAAACATATTCTTCTGCAACAGGTTCTGGTTCCTCTACAGTTTCTGTATATCTATTGACAGCAGCAAATGGTGATTCTTCTTCCTCTTCCAGTTCTGGAATTTCTTCCTCAACTGCAGGGATGAATTCCTCTTCCGTATCTACTGTTTCTTCTGCAGTAAATGTTTCCTCTACATCCGGTTCCGGTTCAGTTACCGGTTCTTCGTATACCGGTTCAGATTCTGTTACGTTCTCAACAACCGGCTCAGGTTCTGTTACGTTCTCAACAACCGGCTCAGGTTCTGTAACTTCCTCATTTACTGGTTCTGGTTCGGAAATGTATTCTTCCTCAGCAACTGGTTCAGGTTCGGAAACATATTCTTCTGCAACAGGTTCTGGTTCCTCTACAGTTTCTGTATATCTATTGACAGCAGCAAATGGTGATTCTTCTTC
>JAILMQ010000126.1 GCA_024692605.1 Eubacterium sp. | reverse complement strand
CAATATACTTATAAATAGTTAATCGTGCAAGTGTTTTTACATACAGTGGAGGTTAAGTATGGCAAATGAAGTAATTGTAATGGAAAATGTAAGCAAGGAATTCAAGGTTCTGAATCGGCATGAAGGCCTTAAGGGGAGTTTTCAGGATCTTTTTTCCAGAGATTACAAGATTGTAAAGGCTGTTGATAATGTGTCTCTTACAGTTGAAAAAGGGGAGATTATTGGTTATCTGGGTCCTAACGGAGCCGGCAAATCAACCACTATCAAAATGATGACAGGTGTTCTGGAGCCATCTTCCGGAAAGATTCTTGTAAACGGACTTGTTCCTTACAAAGAGAGAACAAGAAATTCTGAAAATATCGGAGTTGTTTTCGGACAGAGAAGTCAGCTGTGGTGGAATCTGCCTCTTATAGAATCCTTTAAGCTTTTGAAGGATATCTATATTGTTGCTGACAAGGATTATAACGACATGATCGAGCTATACAGATCTTTGGTGGATATTGAGCCCATTCTGCATAAGCCTGTTCGTCAGATGTCACTGGGGCAGAGAACACTTAGTGATATATTAGCTGCATTTCTTCATAATCCGGGAATAGTTTTCCTGGATGAACCAACCATCGGACTTGATGTTTCCATGAAGGCCAAGATCAGAGAACTGATAAAGGGTCTTAATGATGTGAAGAAAACTACGGTTATTCTCACCACCCATGATATGGGTGATGTGGATGCACTTTGCAGAAGAATTGTAATCATAGATGAGGGAAAGAAGATCTATGACAATGATATCGATCATCTGAAGAATTATTTTGGTTCATACAGAACACTTCGTATGCGTTTTGAGGATGGTTCCTGGAATGAGCAGGTAATAGATGAAAAGAAGACTGATGTAATGCATGTGATCCAGGAAAATCAGAAGACAAATAAGATAAAGGATATTCAGCTTGAGGAAATATCCACTGAGGAAGTAATCAGGAAGATATATGAAGGGAGTAAGGCATCATGAATAATGTCAAAAAACTTACGGCCCTCACAAGAGCCGGGATAATAGAGTCTCTTCAGTTCAGACTTGGTACGGCCATGACTCTGTTTGGAAATCTGATATATCTTGCGCTGGTGTATTTTCTGTGGAAGGCAATATATGAGTCCAGCGGAACTGACGTGGTGAATGGAATGACATTTTACGATACTATGATATATCTGATTCTTGCCACGGCAATATTCAATTTTCTTGAAATGTTTATTGTGTGGGATATGAGCCGTGCCATTCAGTCCGGTGAGATCATCATGCATTTACTTAAGCCTATGAAATACAGGCTGTACACCTTTTGGAGTTATTCGGGTTCACATGTAACATTGTTTTTCCTGACGCTGGTTCCTACATTTGTTGTAGTCAGCGTTCTTACAAAGGGCTCAGTTCCTGTGGGCTGGAATCTGCTGACCTTTATGGTATCTCTTGTGCTGGCGCTTATCATTAACTTTAATTTAGAAATGCTGGTGGCGCCGATCTGTCTTTATACGGAGTCCACCTGGGGAATTAATATAGTGAAGGAAACCATAGTGCTTCTCCTTTCGGGAGCAACAATACCCCTTGCATTTTTCCCGGAAACTTTAAGAAGAATAGTTGACCTGCTGCCCTTCAGAGCGGTTTATGATATACCACTTACCATTCTTCTTAAGAAGGGCGGAACCGACACCTTGCAGGGACTTCTGCCTATGCTGGGAATTCAGCTGGCATGGTGCGTGGCTCTTACGATTCTGGGAAATCTGTTCTGGAATCACGCGGTGAAGCGCATAACGGTTAATGGAGGTTAGAGTATGAAACGAGGATTATTATTCTACATGTCCATATACAGAAAAATACTGATACAGGATCTGAAAAGTAAGATGAGTTACAGGGCGGATTTTATAATATCTACCTTTGGTATGATCATGACCAATCTTTCCGGATTCGTTACATTTATGATCCTGTTTCATAACTTTCCAAGCATAAATGGCTGGGATTATTACCATATGCTTTTTCTATACGGATTTTCACTTGTTGCCTTAACTCCGGTTCAGTGTTTCTTTGATAACAACTGGAATCTGAGGTTTATGGTTCGTTCAGGAGACTTTATAAAATACTGTTTCAGGCCCATAAATGTGTTCTTTTACTTTATTTCTGAAGTATTTGATATTAAGGGAATCGGACAGTTTGCCTTTGGAATGACGACCTTTGTATATGCATGGCATCACATAGGAATTCCTGTTACGGTAGTGACAATAGCACAGGCAGTGATATTCCTGATAACGGCATCACTGTTTATGATCGCCATTATGAATGCTGCGGCGGCAACATGTTTCTGGATAATTAATTCAGGTTATGTTATGGTTATAATGTTTAGATTTAAAGATTTTGCAAAATACCCGGCAAGCATTTTTAATGGAGTATTTAAATTTATATTTACATTTATTATACCAATAGCCTTTGTGGCATATTATCCGAGTCTTGTTTTTGTAACCCCGGATCATGTTCCACTGCTTTCATGGCTGTCTCCGTTAATTGGTGCATTTTTCTTCTACTTGAGCTACAAGTTCTGGATGCTGGGAGTGAGAAGGTATGATTTTACCGGATCATAAATAATTTTTGGAGGAACATATGCCAAGAGTATCTGTTTTAATTCCAGCATATAACGTTGAGGATTATATAAATGAATGTATCGACAGCGTGCTAAGTCAGACTCTGCAGGATTTTGAGATAATCTGCATAGATGATAAGTCAACGGACAGTACACTTAAAATTCTGAGAGAATACGAAGCAAAGGATTCTCGGATACATGTATTTGAACATGATGTTAATAAGGGACAGTCCAGTGGAAGAAATGATGCCCTGGACCGGGCGGCAGGTGACTATGTTTATATGCTGGATGCTGATGACAAGCTGGCACCGGAAGCACTGGAGGAACTTAGTAATATCTGTATCAAGGATAATCTTGATGTTGTGGGATTTGAGACAAAGAACTTTTCCAGGGACCGGGAGTTTGAGGATAACGTCAATATTAAAACCATCAGCTATAAAGATACAGGTGTGCTGGACGGAAGGGAAGCCCTGATCTACTGCATGGAATCTGAAAGTTTTTCCTTAAGTGTCCCCACATTCATGATGAGGCGCGGATATCTTGAGAGAAACCATATCCGGTTCGAGGAAGGAATTCTCCATGAGGATGTGGGATATATTCTGGAACTGATATGTATGGCAGGAAGAGTGAGATTTGTTAATAAGCCCTTTTTTCATCGCAGGATCAGAGCGAATTCAACCATGACAAAAGGGTTTACTGATAAGAACATAGAGGGCTATCTGAAAAGCTTTTATAAGTCCTTTGAGCTTGAGAAAAAGCTTGATAAATATTTAGACAGCAACCAGCCCTTCAAAGAAGCTTATCATAAGTGGCAGAGAGATATCTTCGGAAGACTTAACCAGCTTTATAATATTTCAGCTGATCTTATAAGTAAGATGCCCGGTGGAAATGTAGATGAAGAAATAAGACGTGCTTTTGAAATTGTAAAACTGATTAATTTCAGGTTTGAAGAAGGTGTGGCTTCCGATACATTTTCCGAATGCTATTTATGTGGAACTGGACAGTACACCGAGCGTGCCATAAAGGGACTTGGGGCACAGGATGTAATAATAAAGGGAGTCATAGTTCTTAAAAAAGAAAGCAGGTCCTTCTGCGGATTTCCGGTTATATTTCCAAATGAAGCGCTGGTTAATATTCCTGTGATGCTCAGTGTGTCACGCTATTCAAAGAATGAATACAAGCTCGCTTTGAATAAGAGCGGAATTATAAATATTATCGATGTGAATTTTTAATCAGGGGGAGCAACAATGCTGGAAATAAAAAAAGAATGTACAGGCTGCATGGCCTGTGTCAATGGATGCCCTGCAGAGGCAATCCGAATAGAAGAGAATAAGTATGGATTTGTCATGCCTGTTATTGACGAAGGGAAATGTATCAATTGCGGAAAGTGTGATAAGTTATGTCCCATAGAGGAAAAGCCGGATGAAAAAACTTACCCTCTGGAAGCCTGGTCCATGTTCAGTAATTCAGAAGATATTGTGCGTATGTCATCTTCGGGCGGAGTGTATTTTACCCTGGCTGATCATGTAATTAAGCAGGGCGGTATCGCATATGGCTGCTACTACGATATTGATAAAAGAAAAGCTGAGCTTATGGATACAGATACAGTCCCACTTAAGAGTCTTCTGACCAGTAAATATGTGGAAAGCTACATAGGTGAAGATGGTCTGAAGAAGATTGAAAAGGAAATAAAAACCGGAAGAAGGGTGCTGTTCTGCGGAACACCTTGTCAGGCTGCCGGTCTGAAAGCGTATCTTGGGAAAGACTATGATAATCTTCTGGTTGTTGATTTTGCTTGCGGAGGAGTTGTTGCCCAGCCCTATCTTCGAGATTATCTCAACTCTCTGGAAGAAAGATATGAATCTCCGATTACAAAGATAAGCTTTAGAGATAAGCATTATGGCTGGGGACAATACTGCTTTTATGCAGAATTTGAAAATGGAAAAGTTTATAGGAAAACCGCACTGGCTGATCCATATTATTTTTGTTTTTTAAGATCATCGATGCAGAGACTGGCATGTCACGGCTGCCATTTCTCTGATGATCATAAATCAGATTTATGTATTTCAGATTTTTGGAAATGTAATTATTTTGATGTAGAGAAAAACGACCGTAAAGGCCTGTCACTGGCTCTGGTATATACCGGAAAAGGAAAACAGATGCTAGAAGAAATAAGCAGTAAATTGCATATGGAGAAGCTGCCAATAAAGGAAGCTTCTTATAATCTGGAACCCAGAATCTGTCTGGAGGAAAACCTGGAAGAATACTATCATGATATGAATATGGCATATCATGAAGGAGTTGAAGTTCTGAGGAATTATATTCTTTCTGAGGATGAAAAAGTCTTCTTTGAAAAAAGACAGCTGATTATGGATAATAAAGAAAGATCCAATGCATATAATGACATAGTCGGAAAAGGTCAGATCATGTAAAAACGATGCCAGGGGGACTGTCCCCTTGGCATCGTTTAAACTTGCTCTTAATGAGTGTGGAATCACAAATACAATCGATGTAAGTTTTTAACTGACGGTTACGGTAATCTTTTTACTAAGTCCGTTTTGTAAATAAATATAAATAGTTGCTTTTCCTTTGGCAATAGCTTTGATCTTACCGTTTTTATCTACTTTGGCTATCGTTTCATCTGAGCTCTCAAAGCGGAATTTTGTTAAATGTAAGGCAACTTTTTTCTTTGCAATCATTTTGGGTTTTAGCTTTAATGTTTTGCCGGTTCTAAGGTTTATTTTTGTTTTTTTGATCTTAATGCCGGTAGGGTTTCCGTACTTTGCTCCGTCTGTGATACATTGTATGGTTTTTGAGAAGGAAACTACCTTGTTACCGCCTGCTGATTTCTTATATGCAACAATTATATATTTATAGTATTTACCTTTTTTCTGTTTTTTTAATTTCCCGCTGGTAGTTTTTGGATTCTTGATCACGGAGATTTTAGACATTTTCTTACCATACGGTGCTCCGTAAATAATATATCCGTCGGCATTCTCTACCTGTTGCCATTTAAGTGTCACTTTGTTCTTTTTAGCTGTTGCCTGAAACTTTAAAGTCTGATATTCGGAACCGGTAACATCTTTTTTGTTAGTGTTTGTTTTCTTTATTATCTTTTCTATATACGCAACTGTAGGCATAGCATCATCAGGATTTTCAAGCGGAGGGATAATAACACTGTTCTTATCCTTTATTTCTTTTTTTCCCTCTGCATCTGCAAAGTATTTTCCACAGGAGCAGATGTAGTATTCAATATTTCCGGCCACACCCACTTCCGCAGGTTTTGCAGGAACCTTGGTCAGTGCATGAATGTGTGTGTAGAAATATTTATAGGAATCATTTGAATCCGCATTATATTCCTCCGAATCACTTCCATCACCATTTTTGGAGGCAATCGCTTTGCAGCCCGAAGGCATGGTAGGAATACAGTTCAGTGCAGTGGAACCGACACCGGTTGATTTTGTTCTTGCTTCAAGAGTTCCGCCGGTAATGGTTATGCTTGGAGCTCGTAGTGCTATTCCGTACTGATCTCCAACACCGGCTATGGCAGTAAAAGATCCGCTTTTTATTTCGAAATCATCTACATCAGCACCAAAGCTCCAGCCGTTTTCTACGTTTCCTCCAATTGCTGTAACATCCACATTTCCGTCAATCAGACATCTGTCACCGCCATAGGCTATTCCTATACTGATTGAATCATAACTATTGGAGTCCATATTTCCACCTACAGCTAAAAGAGTTCCGGATCCTTTTATATCAATAGCTTCGTAGTGTGCCATAATACCACAGCTTCTTCCGCTGGAAAGATCTGTACTGTTACCTCTTAATCTGTTACTACCATATGCACTAAGAGAAGCTCCATCAATGAGATTGATGGATAAGCCTTCTGCGGATATTCCGGCACTCTCTCGCACGCCTTCTTTTGCTCTTACTTCATTGGTTCCCTTTGCAACAATATTTAATACCAGACGAGTTTTGATACCAAAATAAAGTATGGCCTCTGTTGTTTCCGGATGCTTATTTATGATGGTTGCATCTTCCAGAGTCAGAGTATTGGTGGACGGATCAAAACTGACATGTCCGTCAACACCGTCTATAACTGAGAGATCGGCAGCATTTGCAGCGGTTACCTGTGTGCCGGCAACCCAGAGCTCGTATGTCTGAGTGTCTCCGGCTTTGTTATGATCAGGAGCTGCAGCCCTTGAAGTAATAGGCATAGCTGTTAATGAGGCAAATATCATGATAAGAGATAATAACAGTGATAGTTTTTTCTTCATGGTCATCCTCCTTTTGTAAACAGGGGTGTGATGATTTATCAGTTACTTTCTATAATGTTCCAATATTCCTGAACCTGGCTTTTGGTAAGCTTTCCATCTTCAAGATAGACTTCTTTTATCACAAAGCCTTTATTCTTTTTATCATTAGCTTTCTTTTCAAAGATTACTTTTGTGTTAAGTGGTTTATCCGTTGATAATCCTGTTGTGTTGAAATTGATAGTTCCCTTTCCGGAAAATGTAACTGAAACTTTATCACCCTCCTGAGCAGCAGTTACATTTTCTATATCCAGTTTTTTACGAAGGTAAGGACCGATAGCCTGTGAATTATCTCCTGTCTGTTCCATAAGTTCATAGGCAGTATGTCTTGTGAAATCATCTTCTGTTTTAAAGACTACGCCGTAACGGGTATTTGTCTGGCCGGCGGAAATAAACAGTACTATAAATCCCATAAGGGTAAATATACTGAACAGAACTCCCAGCCCGACTCTTCCATCTACAACCCTTGCTCTATATATTGGATATACAAAAAACAGAACTGTTGCAAAAAGGAATAGTCCGATATTCTTTTTTTCAAGTACAAATACCAGAATTGAATCAATTACGAAGTAAGCGATTACAATTATGACAGGTGTTTTTATTTTAGGTAATTCAAAGTAAAGATCTATTTTGTCACAGGTATTTACCTTAAAGAAAAATGCAATCATAAATACAATTAGTACATACATTATGATCTCAGATATCTTAAGGATTTTCATTGTGTTATCCCGAACCTCCTGCTTTGATGGTACAAGAGCTTCTTTTGCCTGTTTTTCACTTACCTTGAAAGATCCTCTTTCAACGCCTTCTTCCCAGACCGGGGCGGAAGTACCGGAATAACCGGTATTTGAACTGCTTCGTGAATAATCATCGGTAACCTTCTTATTTTCGCTGGAAACAGTCTGTGGTTTCACGGGATCAAAATAGCTTTCGGCATCGTATTTTTCACTTTTAATTTCATCTTCTGTTTTTCTTTTAAGTTCCATATATAAAATCCTTTGTTTTTATTTCATTTTATCATAATGCGTGATAAAATCAAATTTGATGGACCAAGGGGGACAGGTTTTTGTATTTAAGAAAGGAAGGTTAAAATGAAACGGAGATTTATCAGTTTTCTTGTTATGCTGGCAATGATTTTTACTTTGTTGCCACAGGCTGCGGCTGTAGCTTATGCTGCACCGAAGATAGCCGACGTTGAGCCGGATATCGAGCCGGATATTGAGATGCCACCGGCAATGACTCTGGGAGTGGATGCACTTAAGACCGGAGCAGGTATGGAGAACGCACAGACTGTATGGCTCGGACAAAGATACCATAGGGATACTAATCTTTCAGGTGGAAAAATTTATAAATGTGAGTGGTATGTTATAGCCTGGGATGGAAAAGATGGAAATGGTGAGGATATAACCTACACCGATTCAACGGGAACAGAGCAGAAGCTTTATGAAGAAGATACGGTCACTCTGTTACTTAAAGGAAAATCAGGACATGATACCATTCGTCAGTTCAGCACCTTTGGAAACTATTATATGTCTATGCTGAACAGCTATATTCAGGCAGTATACGGTGAGAGGTTTGAGCATCGTGAGTTCGGCGCTGTTAGGCCACGATCACTACCGAGAACAATTTATGATAAAACTGAAGATGCTTATATGAATGAAGCTAAAATGTCATATCCCGAGATAGTTACTTCATCTTTCTTCTGGCTTCTTTCTGAAGCAGAGGCAGCAAATGTTCCTGTAAGTATCAGGAGTGAAGCTGACAGTCACTGGTGGCTTCGATCACCGGGATACACATCCAGAGATACCGCATTTATCTTTAATGATTCAGAAGATTCAAATCATATAGACTACGGAACAGCAACTTATGAATATGGTGTTATCAGACCTGCCTGCTATCTCAACAGCAAAAATGTACTGTTTACATCCAGTCCTGAGTTTGGAAAGGTTTCAAATGAGGTGGGTATGGACTGTCTCAGAGAAGTAGATACTACACCTTACACCGATTGGAAGGTTACTCTTCATGATTCTGACCGGGATGATTTTCAGGCATCTATAAGTGATGATGTTTTACTACATGAAACTGAAGACTATTTCTCCTGGTATATTCCGGTTGAATTTTCAGGAGCAGGAACAAATGAGAATGATTTTGTATCAGCAATGATTACTGATGAGGAAGGAAATATTCTCTATTACGGAAATCTTTCCAATGGGAGTGAAACATCACCGGCAGACGGAGCTTATCTGAGAATACCTAACGGACTTAAGGTAGGTAATTATCAGCTTCATATATTTGATGAGGAAGTAAACGGTGGTAATAACACAGATTATTCAAGCGAGTTTACTACATTTGACTTAGTTGTAAAAACTGCGGTAGATATGGAAATGGAAGTGGCAGAAATATCAGAAGGCGAAGATGAAACCTTTACTATAACAGGACTTCCTACAGATGCAGCCGGAGAGGTTATTATTGTTGTTTATGATCCTAATGAACAGGAAGTTGGTAGAACAACTGCTGAGGTAAAAGATGGAAAGGCAGTAGGAACCATCAAGGACCTCAAAGAGGGTGAATACTATGCTGTAGCAGAGTATACCGGAGATGATAAATACGGAAATGCAGATGCATTTAAAGAGTTTAAAGTTGGTGCTAAGAAACCGGATCCGACACCGGACCCGAAACCAACACCTACACCGGACCCGGAACCGAAACCGGATCCTGTTCCTGTTGTAAAGGGCAAGCCATTAGTTCGAATGACAGCAAAGGGAAAGAAGGCTCTTGTAATAGAGTGGGGCAAGGCTGACGGAGCTGAAGGCTACGATATATTCTTCGCACCATGCAATTACGGAACAAAGAATAAGATAAAGAAGATTAAGACAATAAAAGGAAACAGTACATTTAAATATACCAAGAAGGGTCTTAAGGCTAATTCCGGTTACAAGGCAGTGGTTAAGGCCTGGGTTATGGTAAATGGCAAGAAGAAGTATGTTAAGAAGAGTCCGATGGTTCACGGATACACCTCCGGCGGAACAAAGATCCATACTAATCCGAAGGCCGTGAAGGTTAACAAGAAGAAGGTCACTCTTAAGAAAGGCAAGACCTTCAAGATCAAGGCTAAGATTATAAAGGTGGATGACACCAAGAAGCTTACACCTGTAACCCATGCTCCAAGATTTCGTTACTATAGTGACAACACGGATGTAGCGAAGGTCAGCAAGACAGGAAAGATCAAAGCAAAAGGAAAGGGTAAATGTAAAGTATACGTTTACGCTGCTAACGGTGTTTATAAAATAGTAAATGTAACTGTTAAATAGGAAAGCAAATGATTAAAGTATCTGACATCAAAAAATCCTTTAAATATAATCACGTTCTTAAGGGTGTTTCTTTTGAAGTTGAAAAGGGTACCATCTACGGCCTCATCGGCCGTAATGGTGCCGGAAAGACTACCCTTATGAATATCATGTCCGGACTTATTGAGGCAGATTCCGGAAGCTGCAGCTTTGGAAATAATGGAAAGGCTAAGGTAGGATATCTGCCGGACCTTCCGGAATTTTTTGATTATCTGACAACAGATGAATATCTTGATTTTCTTTTGATGGAACAAAATCCCGTCAAAAGAGATGAGCTCCTCAGGCTGGTAAGTCTTCCCAACGGTGTAAGGGTCAAGACCATGTCCCGTGGTATGAGGCAGAGGCTGGGGATTGCAGCAGTTCTGGTTAACGATCCCGATATTATTCTTTTGGACGAGCCCACCAGTGCACTGGATCCTTCGGGAAGAATCGATGTTAAGAACATACTTTTTAATCTAAAAGAAAAGGGAAAGACCATAATCCTTTCAACACATATTCTTGCGGATATGGATAGTATATGTGATAAAGCAGGTTTCCTGAATGACGGAGTTATTGTAAAAGAGATTGAAATTGCAAAGAGCAGAGAAGATACATCTGAATTTCTTGTGAGCTTCAAATCAGAACCAGATCTGGAGGCACTATACAAGTTTGCTCCGGTTATGTATGTGATGGATCCGCTTACCATCAGAATAGTTATAGATAAGGAAAACAGGCTGACCAGCCAGCAGAGTATTCTGCAGGGACTTTCCCAGCAGAAGATGGAAATAACATCTATAAAAAGTGGTGCTGTTTCTCTTGATGATATCTTTCAGGAGGTGTGCACAAAATGAATGAGTATAGATGTATTATAAAAAAAGATTTTATAGAATGTCTCAGAACAGGAAAGCTGATCCTTTTCCTTGTACTTGGCCTTGGAATAGCAATATTTATACTAGGTGTTACAGCTCTTTTTTCGGATATACCTGATTTTCTTGAGGTAGAACTTCCGGGACTGGATATTGCATCCCTCGAAGACATGATGACAATTATTTATCCTAAAATGCTGAAGGAAAGTCTGGGAGTATTTTCATACTATATCGGAATTTTTTATTCTCTGATAATAATTCTTGTTACTCATGGAATACTTCCCAAGGAAAGAAAAAAAGGAAAATGGATCCTCCCTATAGAACAGGGCTACAGTGCAAGAGCCCTTGTAACGGGAAAGACCTTAGTATATGCAACTCTCTCAGGAGCTGCGGTATTTATAAGCTATCTCATATACTTTGCGGTGGCCGGTACATTTATGAAACACAATATGACCCTTGGAAATGTATTTATGTGTGGAATGATTCATGGGTTAAATATATTCCTTATCGTCAGCTTTACAATGCTGATGTCTGTTTGTTTCAAGAGCAGTATAGTAGCGGTGATTTCAGTTCTTGGATCGGTACTGTTTGTACCGGATATCATGAACTATCTTCCGATTGGAAAATATTTCCCTACCTACATGCTGACTTTTGTATATGAAAGCAGAAATGATTACGGAAGTTTATTAGGTCCACTGGTAATAAATCTTATACTTCTAGTGATCACATACTATATGGCAGTAATAAAAGTTTCATCAAAGAAATGAAAGAGAGGTTTTCATCATGTCTAAAAAGGTTGTAATAATTCTTACAGTTTTATCAATTGTATCTTTAGGGTTATCCATTACGGCAATAAATCTTGTAATAAGAAACAAAGTTAAGGATAATACGAGTTCTTCTTCTGAGAATGCTGCTTCGTCTGAATATCAGGAAGAAGATATTCAGTATGTTCTATATCTTGGAACTAATGACAAGGATACCAACAAGCCGGTTTTTGAGCCTGATGAAGCTAAGAAAAAGGCAGAAGAAATACTTCTGGATCATTTTGGTGGATATACAATTCAGGAAGCCAATGGCGGATGGAAAGACGGAGATACGGTTTATTCAGAATATTCGTTAGTTATCTATCTAAGTGATACTGATATTGATAGTGTTCATAAAGCCTGTGATGAGATGATCAAGGTATTTAACCAGAGTTCTGTACTGGTGCAGTCCAACAAGACAACAACGGAGTTTTATTCTACCGGAGAATAGGGTGAATATATGTTTGATAACAAAAATGGGAAAACAACCATTCTGGTTTGCAGCACCGGGGGAACAATCGGAACGGTTGTAAATGACAATGGTAAAAATGATGTGTCTTCTGATGCTGCATCAATGCTTTTATATGAAAAGTATGGTGTGCTGGCAAAGGCATTTCCTGAAACTGAAAATGTGGTTTTTAAATCCATCAGACCTCTTGAAACTCTGAGTGAAAATATGACCATTCCCAAATGGAATGCTCTTATCAGAGCTTTAAGAGAGGTGGATTATTCTGAGATAGATGGTCTCTTTATTCTGCATGGAACCGATACACTTCATATGACAGCTCCGCTTATTGCCAGAGTTATGGAAGATACCGGAATTCCAACAGTATTTGTTACTTCCCACAGAACCCTTACAGATCCCGAGGCTAACGGACCGGAAAACTTCCTTAATGCCGTCAGGCTTATCCTTAAACTTAAAAATGATAATACTTATCTGTCCGGGGTTGATAATACCTTTGTCATATACCGGAACATGGATGGAATATCATATATTCATAAAGCGTTAGAGCTTGAAGAATGTGTCGGCAGTTCAGAAAGTTTTTACAGTGCCGGCATGGAAGAGTTTGAAAATTCAAAAATCTTCTCTTCTGCGTTGGATGATAAAGAGAATAAATCATTTGAAAAAAAGTTTATGACTACCCCGGGAGATATGAAAATAAAGGGAGAAGTGCTTTATATAAAACCCTACGTTGGAATCAATTATGATAGTTTTATATTGGATGGGGTTAAGGCGGTACTTCATGACATGTACCATAGCAGCACAGTGAATACAGAAGGTGAAGGCAGTTATTCGGCAGTTTCACTGCTCCGAAGATGCAAAGGACGGGAAATCCCTTTTTATGTATTTCCGTGTAACCCGGAAACCTACAGATATGAATCTACAGTCAGACTTTTGGCAGAAGGAGCAATTCCCTTGGATAAGGGAACCTGGAACTCCAATTATATTGATCTTATGATAAAGCCGGAAAAGAATTAAATCTTTTCCGGTTTATGTATAATCTCTTTCAATAATGTCATCCACGCTGCAATTAAGAGCCTTACTTAGTTGATATACAGTAATTGTTTTTGCCAGATTTATTTTTCTTTCTCTTTGTTCAAAGAGTTGAATCTGTCTTAGAGGTACTCCTGATTCTTCAGCAAGCTCTTTTTGCGTCATGCTTAATTTCTTTCGATATATTGCAAGGCGTGTCATTGTGTTGTATAAATTCATTTTTTTTCTAAAAGCATTTATTGTTTTTGCCAAATCCATCTCGTGATAAGTTTCATACATTTTGAGTACATCGTTTATTGGAATTGCCTTGAATATATTTGAAAAGGATTCATTACTGTACCACTGAAAAACAGCAATGACATATCCTGCCCAATATTCTGGAGATTTGTCCAGGTACATCGCATCAGGAGTGTCAATATATTTATTTTTACAGTCCTTAATTATTTTTCTGGCCAGTTCGCAGCCGTTACATCCTGCTACGTAAGTAGGATTGCCTCTTTCGAATTCTGAACCGATGTTTGACATTGATAACATTTTAACGAAATCATTAAGAGTTATATCAAGTGTGTTTGCAACGAAGTCAAAAGCATCCCCTAGAATTCTGGTGGATGTTTCGAGATATAAATCTGAATATGCTCTTACTGTTTCATTACTAAATTTTAAGTCTTGAATCACCTGGTAACATCCCCTCTCGTATAACGTCAATTATATAAATATCTTCTGCTGAATCGTCAGATTGCCTGCTATTTCTATAGTTCCTCCTGGCATCCTTGTCGCGTTGAGTTTTTAAATCGTAATATATATCTGTGGGTGCATCTTCGAATCCTTTGAATGTAATATGCTCAAAGGCAGTGGATGATTTTAAAACAATCTGTTCACCAAGCTTACCAAGTTTCATAGCATAGCTTAATTTTCTAAGTGAAATAGTCCCCATAATAAAATCCTGAGCAAAGGAAAAATATGAATCGTCAGCTCTATAGCCTCTTATTATGTCGTATTCGTTTACATCAATATAAAAGCTTTTTTCCAGATAGTCCTTGGCTTCTTCAGCAATGCTATGTCTTTGCCAATAAGTTCTGTGGTGAACAAGGATAGCGAGCCATGTTAATATATCATAATCATTTGAATTAAGATCCAGAACAATCAGATCTGAATTATCCAGATTATAAGCGTTTACAAATCCATTTTTGCCGGTGCTTACTGCCCATTCTTTAGCCAGTTCGACGTTTTCGGTACAATAAAACCCCCTGCCGTAATCATTTCTAAGTTCACCTTTTCCATATTCCGGTTTTTCTATAATATGATCTGAACCATGATAAATAAGCATAATTAATAATTCCTTTTTGGTTATTATTATTTCCTACAATTATTGTATCGCTGTAGCGATACTAAGTCAAGGAAGTATCAAATAAAAGATGTCTGTTGTTCTATATATTTTTGTGGTAAAATCTATAATAAGTAGGCTTTAAAAATAGTAAGTCTTTTTGGAGGGGTTATATGATTAGAAAAGGAAAGAAAATATTATCGATATTTCTTGCAGGAATAATCAGTTTTACTTTGTTGACTAATCCTTTATATGCTGAAAATGTTAAGGCTGAAGAGACAAACGTACTTCCAACAGAGCGCAGCTCTCTCAGAGATGGAAATGTTTATCTGGACGTTCCCGGCAAGCTGACTGAGCAGGATATAGATGCTGCTATAGCTGAGATAAACAGAATAAGAAAAGAAGCTTGTGATGAGGGGCTGGCAGTTCCAAGTCCATATAATGCCACACATGGTACTGAAACACTGAAGCCAAGTGATTATCATCCGATTGTGTGGTCTCTGGGATTGGAAAGAAATGCTATTATCAGAGCTGCTGAGGCCAGTGTGTATTGGGGACATGTCAGACCTAATTCATTAGGAAACAAGTCAGGAGATATGATCACCGTAAACGGTACAAAACCATGGCTTGAAAATCTTGCGGCAAACTCTTCTTATGGTGTGAATTTACTTACATCAATTCAGCAGTGGTACAATGAAAAAGATTTATATATCAATAACCAGAGTGGATATGGTCATTATCAGTTAATGATCAATCCCGATGTTACATGTGTTGGTATGGGGCTTTTTTATAATGAGAAGGGTCATTATAAAAATTATACCTCGGCACTTTTTAGTAAGGAATTTGGTGCAACGGATATATCTGCATCAAAGAGATATGATGGACAGTTTATACAGCCTATTGAGGTTTCAAAGGAATATATTACAGGTATTACCATATCCGGCGGGAATGTATATATGCCCGGAGCAGAGTCTACATTAAATGCAATAGCAGAGACAACTCTGGATTCTTCTTATTCCGGTCGGATAAGACAAGGAGTAACATGGTCATCTTCCAATGAGAGTATTATGGAAGTTGATAGTTCTACGGGTGTGGTTACTGCAAAACAGGCAGGAGAGGCAGTAATAACCTGCAGTCTCACAAATAGTACAGGAACTGTATCAGATTCAATATCTGTTCTTGTACTGCCTGAAAATACAGATATTGAAGAGATTGAAAATCCGGAGATGAAAACTGTGGAAAGAAACGAAAGTCCACAGCTTCCTCCTACTGTTAAAGCACGTCTTTCAAATGGACAGACCATTGATATAGCAGTTGACTGGAATGATTATGATAATTCTGAACTTAATACTAACAGAGATTCCAATGAGTTTGATATAACAGGAAGTGTTTTTGGGCATGAGGTTGTTCAGAGAATTCATGTAAATCCGGCAAGAATAGTAAGTATTGCTCCGACAGAGACAGAGATTACGGTAGATTCAGGAACTGCTCCAGCATATCCAACATTCACATATGTAAGACTTGCAAATGGATATGGGTTTGGTAACTACACTACCTGGGAGAAAAATCAGTATTACATGGCAAGGGAAGGTGGAGAATTTACCGTAAATGGTACATTTAGCTTTTATTATGATGGTGAGACTAAACAGTATGATACCAGCGTTAAACTGATAGTCAATCCGGCAACTATACAAAGCGTTAATTTTAATGTTGCAACCATTACAGTTCCAAGTGGTACGGAACCTACATATCCTAAGGCAACTGTTACATGGACAAATGGCGATGTCACTGAAGAGGATATCACCTGGGAAGAAACAGATGATTTTCTGAATGGTTATAAGAAAAGAGCCGGTGGAGAATATACTATTAACGGAAGCTATGGAGGCAATTCAACTACAGTGAGGGTTGTAGTAAATCCTGCAACCGTAATTGGAGTTGCATATGATAACAGAACAGTCAGGGTTGCAAATGGGACAAAACCTGAGCTTCCGGAAACTGCACTTATTGACTGGTCAAATCATGATAGTGAAGAAGTGGAAATAGTCTGGGATGATATTCCTGAATCGAATTATAAGAATCTCACAGGAGGCGGACCATACACAGTTAAGGGGCAGGTAGCAGGTGAAACAATTTATAAGACCTATTACGTTAATGCACCGACTATTGCTTCTATGGAACAACCGGAAGAGGTAGAAACAATAGAGGGAATAGTTCCTTCACTTCCTAAGAATATAGATATTACTTGGAATAACGGACTTACATCCACTGAAGAAATTGAGTGGAATCAGATTAGCGCAGCAGCAATTAATAAGCCTAATACGGTTTATACATTAAAGGGTGGCCTTAAAAATATAGAAGGAACAGATGACAGCGTTTCCATTGATATAAAGATAAAACCAAAGTCTTTAGTTTCTTTGAGCTGGTATGATTCTGAAAGTCAGACGGAGAAACCATCAGGGACTGTTGTTGGTGAGTTTTATGATGAGTATGACTGGGATTCGGTTAGGGGTAGTTTGATTGCTAAATATAATAATAATTCAAGTGATATTTTAGATGTACACAGTTCTCAGATTGACGTGTCCGATTATGATGCTCATTCTGAAGACGGTAGTCAAACTGTTACATTGTCTTATACATATGATAATGGCGTTGATTTATCTGTAACAAAGAGTACGGTTGTTGGACTAAAGTGTCATTTCCCGGCAAGACTGTCTATTACAGAACCGGATAAAAAGGAGTATGTTGTAGGACAGGAGTTTGATGATACCGGCATGATCGTGAAAACGGTTTATGATAATGGTGAAGAAATAGATATATCTGATGTGAGCGGCGTAAAAGCATATGAGCTAAGTGGATATGATAAGTCCTATGCTGGTCGCCAATATATTACAGTGAAGCAGTCCAATAAGACAGCTGGCTTCTATGTAAATGTAATTCCTAAAAAAGCTGTTTCAATAGAGGTATCCAATATTGCTCCGCAAAAAGAAGGAAAGGATATTGATCTGGAGGATGATGTCCTTTATGTTACATTTAATGATGGAATAACTGAAGAATATAATCTGGCTGAATTAATTGCATCAGAAGTTGTAGAAATCAGTGGATATAATAAAAATCTTATAGGAAGTCAGAAACTGACTATAACTTATAAGGATCATTATTCGGATGAAGAGCTTGATAATGTTCTTACAACTGAAACAAGTGTAGATGTCAAAGAAAAGATTGTCACTAAAATAGAGATACTGAGTCCTCCTAATGTTGTAGATTATATAGAAGGACTTCCACTGAATCTGGATGGTGGAAAAATCAGGGTCTTCTATGATAATGAGACATCGGATGAGCTGAATATGACACCTGATCTAATATCAGGCTATGATTCAAATAAAATAGGTGAACAGACGATTACTGTAACAAAGGATAAAAAGAGTGATACATTCACAGTCAATGTTCATGAAAAACAGATAAGCCAGATATATGTTACTCAGCCGAATAAATTAGAATATATAGAAGGTGAAGTATTCGGATTCAATGGTACGAGTCTGTACATTTTCTATGATAATAATACGAGTGCAAGTATAGAATATTCAGAAATTCCTGTTGATGAATATGATCTGGATAGTGATTTTACATTCGGTTTATATGATAGCACTGATACTGAGATTACTTGCTCTGATTCGTTGGAGCTGTTGAGGAATCTGAAGGCAGGAAACTACAGTCTGAAGTTCTTCTATAAGGGAATGCCGCTTTATACTAAGGATGATCTGGATGAAGGTACCACAGTTGACTCAGGTAGTATAATAAAATTCGCAGTTAAAAAGATTGCGGAAAATACAAAAGCTGAGCTGCCTGACGATGTAAGTACTGATTTTCCGGAGGGTACTTCTGAAGAGGATATAAAGTCTGCCATTGAGGGTACCGTTATTACAGTTCCATGTGCAGATGGAGAAACTCTGGAGGTAGAAGTAACTGCTGACAGAATCGGTGAAATAACAGAACTTACGGAAGATTCTGCAACTGAAGAAGAAAAGGAAATGATGATTGAGGCAGCGAAATACAATAAGGCTGTCAAAAAAATAGAAATTATTCTGGCTGAGACTGCCGATGGTGAAAAATTATATACATCTGTTTATATCTTCGTTGCAAATAAGAACGAAGGAACACCTGATGATAAAGATGAACCTGGAAAAGATGATAAGGGTAGTACCGATGATGGATCAACTCCGGGAGACAACAAAGGTTCAAATGAAGATAGTAAGAATGTTGATCCTGCGGTAGGAGAGACTGTAACTGTTGGTAATGCAAAATACAAAGTGACAGGAAAAGACAGTGTTTCTTATTCAGGACCTGTTAATAAAAAAGTTAAGTCTGCAACTATCCCAGCTTCTGTAAAGATTAATGGAAAAATATATAAGATTACTGAAGTGGGAGCGAGTGCATTTAGTGGATGTACCAGGCTGACAAGCGTGGTGATCGGCAGAAACATTTCCAAGATTAAGAGTAAAGCCTTTTACAATTGTAAGAGCCTGAAGAAGATTACCATTAAGTCGAAGAAGCTCAAAAAGAAGAGTATTGGATCAAAGGCATTTAAGGGGACTAATAAAAAGGCAAAGGTTAAGGTTCCTAAGAGTAAAGTTAAAATTTATAAAAAGTACCTTAGAAAAGCGGGGCTTTCCAAGAAGGCTAAGGTGCGTAAATAGAAGGTATTAAATCTACAAATTAAAGAAGTAAGGAAGGTTTGGAGAAATGGCAAAGAAAATTGATTACAAGAGAAATGATTATATCAGCTGGGATCAGTATTTTATGGGGATTGCACAGCTTTCAGCTTTCAGAAGCAAGGATCCCAACACACAGGTGGGGGCCTGCATAGTAGGCGAGGATAACAGAATTCTTTCTGTTGGCTATAACGGAATGCCTGAGGGCTGTGATGATGATGACATGCCATGGGGAAGAGATGGAACTGCTCTTGATACCAAATACATATTCGTATGTCATGCAGAGCTTAATGCCATCCTTAATTACAGAGGAACCGGTTCTATGAAGGGTGCGCGCTGCTATGTTACACTTTTCCCTTGTAATGAATGTGCTAAGGCAATCATTCAGAGCGGTATCAAAGAAATCATCTATATGTCAGATAAATATGCAGATACAGAAAGCACCATCGCATCTAAGAAAATGTTTAACATGACGGGAGTTAAGTACAGACAGTACGAGTCCGGAGAAAGAGAGATTAATCTTACGGTTTAATGTAAAAACCACTTTAAAAAGAATGGAGCCGCTTATGTTTGGAAAAAAGAATAAAGCTCCAATTGAATATAATCCGCTGGAGAAGATGCCGGCTGTGAAGCGCAGTATATGTACCGGAGAAAGGGTTGCAGGTTTTATTGATATAAAATCCAGACAATTTCAGGATTATATGCTGGTAAGGAATGAGGCTGAGCTGGAGGTTTTCTGCAGCCGGGTTGGAGTAGACAGAAGCGACATAAAGGAGATCGTCTGAAATGATAAACAAAAAGGTAGAATCACATAGCAGAGAAGATACATATGAACTGGCAAAGGAGATGGGTAGTCAGGCTGAGCCGGGACAGGTTTTCTGCTTAAGTGGTGATCTGGGAGTTGGCAAGACCGTTTTTGCACAGGGCTTCGGGGCAGGACTGGGGCTTGAAGAACCTATGTCCAGTCCTACATTTACCATACTTCAGGAGTATACTGCGGGAAGACTTCCCCTATATCATTATGACGTATACCGTGTCGGAGATGTGGATGAGATGGAGGAAACCGGTTTCTATGAATATGCCGGGGGAGAAGGTGTAACACTTATAGAATGGGCGGAGCTTATTGAAGAAATCATCCCGGAAGATGCAGTTTGGATCACAATCAGAAAGGATGTGTCCAAGGGCTTTGATTATAGGGAGATAGAGATAAAATAAGTTTATTAAGGATGAGTGACTAAATGAAAATACTTGGAATTGACAGCTCTGGAATGGTTGCATCCGTTGCAATTATTCAGGATGATGTTATAAAAGCGGAATATACCATGAATCATAAGAAGACTCACTCAGAGACGCTTCTTCCTATGATTGATGAAATAGTAAAGACCTCAGAAATCAGGCTTGAAGAACTGGATGCAATTGCAATTGCTGCAGGTCCGGGTTCTTTTACCGGCCTCAGAATTGGAGCGGCTACAGCAAAGGGACTTGCTATGGCTATTGATAAACCCATCATTCCCGTAAAGACCTGCGAAGGGCTTGCCTTTAATATGTGGGGAGCCGATGGACTTATTGTACCTATGATAGATGCAAGAAGGAATCAGGTTTATACCGGTATATACCAGGTAAAGGGAAATGTGGAAGTTCTGATGGACCAGACCCCTATGGATATTCATGAGCTGGTGGAGAAGGTGAATGAAATGGCAACCTTCGATGGAAAGCCTTTTTCGGAAGTGACATTCCTTGGAGATGGGTTTCCTATATATGAGGATGTGATCTGGAAGGAGATTAAGCTTCCCTGCAAAACGGCCCCGGCTTCCATAAGTCGTCAGCGGGCCGCCAGTGTGGCTACCTATGGAGAGATTCTGTATAAGGAAAAGAAGTTTGTAAATGCAGATGATTTTGCTCCTGAGTATCTTAGAAAATCCCAGGCTGAGAGAGTGAGGGATGAAAAAAGCAACTGATGTTTTGAGTTAAAAAGGGTACCGTTATGGGTCATATTTTTGCTGAGATAGCACAATTAGAAGAAAAATATTTTTCAGATCCCTGGAGTGAAAAGGCTTTGGAAGATACCTTTGAATATGACGTAAACCACCTTCTTGTTGAAAAGAGAGACGGCCGGGTTGTGGGTTATATCATATTTTCCGAGGTGCAGGGAGAGGCAGAGCTGCTCCGTATTGCCGTGGATAAGTCCTGGAGAAGAAAAGGTATTGCAGATAGCCTGATGCAGGGGATGATGGATGAGCTGCTTGACTATGAAGCTGAAAGGATTAGCCTGGAAGTCAGAGCTCATAATATTGCTGCTGTAAAGCTTTATAAAAAATATGGCTTTAAAGATATATTTATAAGAGAGAATTATTATCATGACCCGGAAGATGATGCACTTATCTTTCAGCTGAATTTATAAATAACCCATTGGGGTCAGACCCCTTTGGGTTGATGATAGAAAAGGAAAATATATGATAGACGTTTGTTTACTAGGAACGGGTGGTATGATGCCGCTCCCATACAGAGCCCTTACATCTCTGATGATGAGATATAATGGCAGCAGTATACTTGTTGACTGTGGTGAGGCAACCCAGGTACAGGTGAGAAGAAGAGGATGGAGTTTTAATCCGATTGATTTGATTCTTATAACACATTTCCATGCGGATCATATAAGTGGTCTTCCGGGAATGCTGCTTGCCATGGGAAATGCGGACCGAGCTGAAGTTGTTACAATAGTAGGACCTAAAGGGATAGAACATGTGGTCAGATCCCTTTGTGTGATAGCACCAAGGCTTCCCTTCGAATTAAAGTTTATTGAACTGGACAGTTCTCTTCCGGAACAGACCCTTGAATTATTAGGGCTTAGGATAAATGCCTTTAAGGTGAACCACAACATGCTTTGCTATGGATATAGCTTTGAACTGGACAGAGCCGGGAAGTTCGATGCAGAAGCTGCGCAGAAGCTGGGACTTCCGGTACAATACTGGAACAAGCTTCAGAAGGGTGAAGAGGTTGAATTCGAAGGAAGTATTTATACAGGAGATATGGTAATGGGCCCTGCCAGAAAGGGACTAAAGATTACCTATGTTACAGATACCAGACCTACAGAAAAAATTCTTGAAGCTGCAACAGATGCAGATCTCTTTATATGCGAGGGTATGTATGGAGAAAAGGATGAAGAGTCCGATGATAAAGCAAAAGATAAAAAACACATGACTATGTATGAGGCGGCTGAGATTGCAAAAAAAGCTCAGCCTAAGGAAATGTGGCTGACACATTATTCGCCTTCCATGATAAAGCCGGAGCAATACTCTGATGCTGTGAAGGAGATTTTCCCTCGTGCAATTGTAAGCAAGGACAGACGAACTACTGAATTAAAGTTTGAAGATTAGGATTAATATATTATGGAAAAAAAAGAAAAAACCTACATACTTGGAATAGAAACCTCATGTGATGAGACCGCTGCAGCAGTTGTTGCTAATGGAAATGAGGTAATTTCAAATGTTATCTATACTCAGATTCCCACCCATACACTTTATGGAGGTGTGGTTCCGGAGATTGCATCAAGAGAGCATGTTCTGAAAATAAATCAAGTTATAAAAAAGGCACTTGCTGATGCGGAAATGGAATGGGAAGATATTGATGCCATCGCGGTTACATACGGTCCCGGACTTGTGGGACCGCTTCTTATTGGTGTCAGTACAGCGAAGGCCTTGGCATATGCAAAAAATATTCCTCTTGTTGGTGTAAATCATATAGAGGGGCACATCTGTGCCAACTATATCAATTCTGCAGAGCCGCCTTTTATGTGCCTTGTGGCCTCCGGCGGACATTCACATATTGTTCGTGTGGATGATCATACTAAGTATACCATCATCGGAAGAACTCATGACGATGCTGCAGGTGAGGCCTTTGATAAGGTGGCAAGAGCTTTGGGTCTGGGATATCCCGGTGGCCCGAAGGTAGATAAGCTTGCAAAAAAAGGAAATCCCAATGCCATCAAGTTCCCAAGAGCCAGTGTAGGTGACAGTCCTTATGATTTTTCTTTCAGCGGAATCAAGTCGGCTGTTCTGAATTATCTGAACGGTGCTGAGATGAAGGGTGAAGAAGTGAACAAGGCAGATGTGGCAGCTTCTTTCCAGATGGCTGTTATAGATGTTCTTGCTGATCACACCATTAAGGCAGCGCTCGATCATGGTATGAAGTCAGTAGCTCTTGCCGGTGGCGTTGCTGCAAATTCACTGCTTCGTGAAACAATGAAAGAAAGAGCTGAAGCTGCAGGGCTGACATTTAGATGCCCAGAGCTTATATACTGCACAGATAATGGTGCCATGATTGCATCAGCCGGATATTTTGAATATATTCAGGGACGAAGAGCAGACCTTTATCTGAATGCCGTTCCTAATCTTAAAATCGGTGAAAGATAAAAGGAGTTTAAAATATGGTTAGTGCGATTCTTCTTGCAGCAGGCAAGGGAAGCCGGATGAAGTCCGACGTAGCAAAACAATATATGGAAATAAATGGGAAACCTCTTCTTTATTACAGCCTTAAGGTTTTTGATGCAAGTGTGGTAGATGAGATAATTCTCGTTACACGCCGTGAAGATATAGATTATGTGCGGGAAGAAATCGTTCAAAAGTATGGTTTCCAGAAGGTTAGAAAGATAGTTCCCGGGGGCAGAGAAAGATATGATTCCGTTGAAAAAGGAATTAGGGCAGCTGATAAAAGAAATAAGATAGTTATGATCCATGATAGTGCCAGACCTTGTGTTACCAACCGTATGATTCTGGATTCTATCTCAGGTGCAAGAAGGTACAGGGCTTGTACAGTTGCTATGCCTGTAAAGGACACAATAAAGATTGTGGATGAAAACCTGTTCGGGATAGAAACACCTGACAGAAATGTGGTTTATCAGATTCAGACACCACAGACCTTTGATCGTAAGCTTATCTTAGATGCCTATGAAAGACTCAGGGCAGATAAGGAAGTAAGGATTACGGATGATACTATGCTTGTGGAAAAATATATGGATGTACCTTCCAAGATGATTGAAGGAAGCTATGAGAACATAAAAGTTACGACACCGGAGGATATTCAGATTGCGTCAATATATCTTAACTAAAACAAGAAAAAGTAAGAAGATTATATCTGTGTTTCTCATTCTTTCATTAATATTATCATTAACAGCCTGCGGTTTTAAGGAACCTACAGGTTATGGACAGGCTCTGAGTCAGCTTGATAACATGATTGATATCACTGAAGAGGATATCGATGATAATTTTGATAATTCAGGGGAAATTTTTGATTATGCTGAGGAAGATAATGAAGAATTTGAAAACTTTCTGATGGATTGTTTTAAGGACCAGGTAACCAGGGATTCAATAGAGTACAACTATTCAGTTAAAAATGGCGATGATTACGGAATTGAACCACCGGAGGCTACGTTAGGTGATTCAACACTGAACAAGGAAGCCTTTGATAAGGAACAAAAGAAGGATGAGGAAAGATTAGAAAAACTTCTTAGCTTCGAAGATGCTCCTCTTACAGAAAATGAAAGATTTATGTATGAATGCATGAAGACAGAGATGGAAATGAATATGCATTCATATGACAATATATATTTTTTTGAGCCCTTTTCTCCTATGAGAGGCTGGCATGCAAATATTCCTACGAACTTTACAGATTACAGATTCGATGATAAGTCCGATGTAGAGGATTACGTTATCATGATGGGGCAGATGCGGGATTTCTTCGATGGACTTATTAAATATGAATATGAAAAATCAGAAGCGGGATATTTTATGGCTGATGCTGTTTGTGAAAAGGTTATCGAGCAATGTGATGAGTTTATAGCTGAAAAGGATAATCATTTCTTAATACAGGTTTTTAATGATAGAGTTGAAGAACTGAATTTTTTAAGTGATGAAGAAAAGGAAGAATACAAGGAAAGAAATAAAGAAGCAGTAATAAATAGTGCAATCCCCGCATTTGAAGATTTAAAGAATGCCATGAATGAACTAAAGGGAACGGGAACAAATGACCT
>JAILMQ010000084.1 GCA_024692605.1 Eubacterium sp. | reverse complement strand
TTGGGTTGATAAATCAACCCAGAGGGGTCTGACCCCAATGGGTTATTAAATGAAGAAGGGAGATTAATTTAGTTATGGTGAAGAAGAAGGGGTTATTTAAGTTTATTTGTGTACTGGCGGCTTTTTTGATTATTTTCATGCCGATTAATTCTTATGCGGAATCGGAAAATCCGTTTAATAAGTGGGATAATCAAGAGGTTCCTTATGATGGTTCCAAGTGGGTTCAGCCTAAAAACTGGTCAGGAACAATTGACCCGGATGATTATACAGGTAATGCCCGAATTACTGTAAGTCAGATTGTATTATCTCCGGATATGGCAGGTACCACACAACAGATTGATTTCAATGTATCCGATGCTGCTGCAACAGTTGGTACACTTGGTTTTCATATTTATCATGATACAAGACTTACTCCGGAAAAGGTTAATTATTCTTATATAAACAGGGGAGATTCTCTTAAAAAGTTTTCTACGTCTGAAACAATGCTTCAGAATGGCATATTTGTTTTTAATGCTTTTGCTTCCAGTGATTCTCTTGCTGATGGAACAATGTTTTCTATTAAATTCAATGTTCCTGCAGATGCAGCTCCCGGAGATGTTTATCCTGTTGGATTAATGTATACATATGATAATAATACCAATGATTTGTTTATTAATCAGGCACAGGATGATGTCGGCAAACTCCAGATGGCATACATTTTCTCAAAGGGTATTACTAACGGATACATTAAAATAGCCGATTATCCTACAACGGGAACCACAGGTGACTGTACATGGACAGTGGATAAAGAGAAGGAGACTCTTACAATATCCGGCAAAGGTGCTATGCAGGACAGTTATTTCCCTTGGTATCGATTTAACAAAATCATTAAAAATGTAATAATCGAGGAGGGAGTTACCCATATTGGAGATGGTTCATTTAAAGCATTTGATTATGATACCATCAGAATTCCTGATAGTGTTACTTCAATAGGCGGTCTGTCCATAGGATATCATCAGGATACCTATTCCTGTTTGCCGATTGAGGGCTTTGTGATCACTTCTTCATGTAAAGAGAATCCGGCAATAACTGAATATATTAAAGACAAGGAATTTATTTACACTCCGGATGAGCATACATTTGATGAGGGAAAGGTTACAAAGGAACCTTCTGTTGATGAAGAGGGAGAAATGACATTTACTTGTACTAAGTGCGGTACAACTAAAATTGAAAAGATCAACAAACTAGAGCCTGTTCCGGTACCGGAACCTACGCCGACTCCGGAGCCTGCTAAGGATGAAGATAAAATGGGCGAAGATGGAACACCTGTGGGAAAAGGTGCCTCAAAGAAGACAGCTGAAGCAGCGATTACTTCAACCGTAAGTGAAAATGATATCCCCGGTGCATGTTTTAATATTCTTCAGCCCAAAGCTGCTAAGACTACAAAGAACAGCATAAAGCTTAAGTGGAAGAAGACTGCAGGTGCGGTTAAGTATTCTGTATACGGAAGTATCTGTGGAAAGTATAAATATGTAAATGTAGCTGATTCAAAAGCAACTTCGGTTAATATAAAGAATATTGACGGAAAGAAGCTTAAGAAGGGTACTTATTACAAGTTCCTTGTGGTTGCTTATGATTCAAATGATGATGTAGTTTCAACATCTACCGTTATCCATGCCGCAACAGCAGGAGGCAAGGTTGGTAATGCCAAGAATGTAACTACCAAAGCAAAGAAGAATAAGGTAAGTATCAAGGCTAAAAAGACCTTTAAGCTTAAGGGTAAGCAGGTTAAGAGTGGAAAGAAGATTAAGGTTCATACCGGTAAAGGCGGAATGAGATACGAATCCGACAATACCGCTGTAGCTACCGTTGACAAAACCGGAAAGATAAAAGGTGTTGGAAAAGGAAAATGTACTGTTTACGCATATGCGCAAAATGGTGTATTTAAGAAGATTAAAGTTACTATAAAATAAACCATTAGGGTCAGACCCCATTGGGTTGATAAATCAACCCAGAGGGGTCTGACCCCAATGGTTTATAGGTATTTATGATAATTCATTTTTCTGAATTCTTTTGGTGTATATCCGGTATGTTGCTTAAATACCTTGATGAAGTAGCTGTAGGAGATAAATCCAAGCTCGCTGGATATATCAATCTGTTCCAGATCAGTGTTTTGCAGATATTCTTTTGCCAGATCGATCTTTTTGGTTTCGATATACTGTCCAATGGTCATATTGGTTTCTTTTTTGAAAAGAGAGCATAAATACGATTTGTTCAGATTAATCTCTTTTGTTATATCGTCTACACTTATTGGTTCATTGATATGATCATTTATATAATGAATTGTTTTTGATACATTTTTGCTGTATCTGTTTGAGTTTGATATTTTGCTCATTCGTTCAGTATAATCAAAAACCATTACTTTATGAAGCTGATTTATTTCGTCGGCTTTTTTTAGTTTGTCTACTTTCTGGATATACAAGTCGCTAAGGGTATAGGCTGTTTCCGAAGCCATACCTTTTTCAATACATAGTCTTGTTATCATGGAAATGCTGACGATGAAATGATAGAGTACATTTCTTGCAGGATTATCCGATAAAACTCCAAGTCCTTTGTCCATAAGAGAAAAACCTCTTTTTTCAAGCATCACACGGTTACCGGTACTTACAAGATTATAGAAGTTAAATTCTTCATCCATTTCCATATGTTTATCAGAGATATCATTTTGTTCTATCAGTTTATTCAGCAGTTCAGAATGCATATTACTCATAAACATCGGACCTCCTTTTGGTAACTATGTACATAATATTTTATTATTTGGAAATTTGTTTATAAATTTCGTACATTTTTACAACATATCGTTGCATAAATTGACATATTTTTATATTTGTCAAAATTATCGGATATTAAAATGTAAATGCAAAGTACGTTCGTTAATTTTTTAAAAAGGAGGTTATTCAAAATGAGGCGTATATTGAAAAAAATCATTGTTGGTACGCTTGCTGCATCTTTTATGATGACAGGCTTATCTTCAATACCTGCTTCGGCGGCAGGAATACCTAAGCCGGAAGGGTTTGTAACACCTTATGAAAAGTACGGTAACATCAAGGTCGCTACAGATCCTGCAACTAATTATCAGCAGTTATGCGATGCTAATGGAAATCCAATTCAGTTAAGGGGTATGAGTACATTTGGACTCCAGTGGGGCGATGGAAACTGGGTTTTGAATGACGCAGCTTTTGATTCTCTTGCTTATGACTGGGATTGTGATATCGTAAGACTTGCTATGTATGTTACTGAAACTGGTTATGCAGATGATCCTGAAGCTTGTCTCGCTCGCGTTGAAAAAGGAATCCAGCTTGCAACAGAAAGAGGTATGTATGTATTGGTTGACTGGCATATCTTAAGTCCCGGTGACCCTACTGCATCTTCTTATGTGAATGCAGGAAAAGATCTTGAAGCATATGCTGATATAAGAGCGGCTCATCCGGATTACAACGGACCTGAACTTTTCTTTGCTTATCTTTCTGACAAGTATGGAGATCAGGGAAATGTACTTTTTGAGACAGCTAATGAGCCAAATGGTAATGGAACAGAAGAAAATGCTGTAGAGTCATGGAAGAATAATCTTCTCCCATATCATCAGGGTGTTGTTGATGCTATCCGTAGTAATGATGCTGATTCAAATCCGAATATTGTTATCTGCGGAACTGATAACTGGAGCCAGTTTGTTGATGCTCCGATTGGTAATCCTGTAGTTGATCCGGCTGTAACTGCTGAAACAGTTGAAAACTCACAGATAATGTATACATTCCATTTTTATGCCGGAACACATGATACAGCTCCTGATAAAGAAACAGGTGAATACTGGCTTGGTACTAAGGTTAAGAATGCTCTTGAAGGTGGACTTGCCGTATTTTGTACTGAATGGGGAACATCCGAAGCAACAGGAGATGGTGGTCCTTACATCAATTATTCAGAGCGTTGGTTAAAATTCCTTGAGGAAAACAAGATCAGCTGGTGTTCATGGTCACTTGCTCTTAAGAATGAAATATCAGCTGCAATGAAGGGTAATGCTACACAAGAACCTACTGATACGGATGGAGATGGAATTCCTAATTGGGATAATTCAGCAGATACAGCTAACCCGGATCTTTCAATAACAGGTCTTTATGTTAGATCTAAAATCCGTGGCGATGAGCCTCCGATGTTTGGTGCTTCTGAAATGGTAGCTGATTTTGAAGACGGTCTTCCAAAGGCAATAGTCCTTGGTGACAGTCCTGTTCCGACTTCGGATTATCCGCTTACAGTTGTTGATATATCCGATGATAATAAAGCTCTTTCACTTGGTTCATCAACAGGTGATATATGGGGTGGTCCTCGTGTATCTTTCCAGGATTTAGGTATTGCATATTCACTTTACAGTGATCTTAAATTCGATGTTTATCTTCCTGAAGGTACAAGTCTTGTAGATAATAAACTTGAGATACAGCCTATAATTCAGACTGAAGCACTTAGTTGGTGGGGACAGCTTTCGCAGATCACACTTACCAATGATGATTTTAAACTTGACGAAGCAACTGGTCTTATGAAGGCTACTGCATCAGTTAATTATGACGATAAGAAAATTGGCGGAGATAAACTTGGTCACATTACTTTCCTTATCGGAGCAACAAATGGTTTTTATTTAGATAATTTAAGTCTTGAAACATGGTATAACGGAGATATCTCAGATGCTCCTGTTATTCCTGACACACCTGGTACTTTTGTAGGACTTCCATTCACATTTGAAGCTGATCAGAGAGAAGGATGGAAACCTGATGGCGATTCCGCAATCGATTATACTACAATTGCTATTGAAGAAGTTGGTGAAAATGATCATGCTATGTCATTCCCTGTTAAGTTTGAAGAAGATAAAAATGAATGGGAAGACGGAGTTAGACTTTCAAGTCCAATGGGTATATTCGATCTTAAGGATTGTAAGAAGTATGATGCGTTTGCAATGAATATTTATCTGGAAGCTGACAAAGCAACAGAGGGAGAGATTCAGCTTGAAGTTTGTTCCACACCAAACGGAATGGGTTACTGGTATCAGTCAGGTGGCGTTACACTTGATCCTGTTGATTATTATGATGATGATGTTGAAGAAGTAACCACACCTGGTGGAAGAGAATTATTAAAATATAAAGTATTCGTTCCTTTAAATAATAAAGCTTCTGATTATGGAATTTATCCATTCACTACTGAAGAACAAGAAGTTGCTATAAGAAACATAGTTCTTGCACTTCATAATGCAGATTCTGATTATGAAGGACGTATTTACTATGATAACATTCGTTATATAGATGCAGAGAATCTTGATGATATAGATGCCGAATATAACTTCGAAAAGCATCTTGAGAAATTAGTTCCTCTTTATGAAATGGATGATCCTAAGGATGAGCATATTGTGGCAATGGCTAAAGCTTTTACCAGCCCATATATGACAGATGATATTTACGATGATTTAGATTTCAGTGTATCTGATGTGATTCTTGATCTTGCCGATGTTGAAAAAGCTGATTTCACTGATGAAGAATTAAGTGCATTGGCAATGCTTTTTGCAGATGAAAATGAAGAAGAGATTGAGATGATTGGCGATGCTACAAAGATCTTTAAGGATCTTGGTGCATCAAGCGAAATCCTTGAAATGATTGCAGGTCCGGCTATAGCTGAACTTAATGAAGAGATCAAAACTCTTACTGAATCAAATGAAGAACTTCAGGGACAGATTGAAGACCTTAATAAGCAGACTACAGCTGATACTACTGAAATAGAAGCTCTCAAAGCAAAGATTGCTGAGCAGGAGAAGAAGATTGCTGAAGATGAAGAGCTTATTAAGAAACTTCAGGAAGCTGCCGGAAAGTCAGATGATAAAGGACTTAAGGTTGGCGATAAAGAAAAAGCAGGAAAAGCTGAATATAAGGTAACAGCAAGTGATGAAGTAGCTCTTCTTAAACCTGTAGCTAAGACTAATAAATCATTTACAATTCCTGCAACAGTTAAACTTTCTGACGGAAAGACATATAAGGTTACATCAATCGGAGCTAACGCATTTAAGAAGAATGCTAAGCTTAAAAAGGTTGTAATCGGTGCAAATGTTAAGAAGATCGGAAAGAACGCATTTAACGGAGATAAGAAGCTTAAGACTATCAATGTTAAGACAAAGAATCTTACAGCAAAGACTGTAGGAGCAGGAGCCTTTAAGGGTATAGCTAAAAAAGCTACTTTCAAGGTGCCTAAGGGATTGAATAAATCTTATAAAAAGATATTCATCAAGAAGGGTGCTAAGAAGACCGTTAAAGTTAAATAAGACGATCAGATGATTAATCTCCAACGGAAGCTACCATGGGTATTTTGCCTGTGGTAGCTTCTTCCATTTACAATTGACTGTATTACCGATTTTGCTTATAATACTTTAGTATTATAAATCGTAGTTTACAAATCTAAGTCAGGAGATACTAAGTGAAAGATTATAGTATTAATTCAGAAAAAATAAACAGCATAAAAAAGGATCTGGAAAAGCTTGGAAAATATACCATCAGTCAGGTTAATGACCTGCCGGAGGTGAATGGAACAGGCTTTGTTTTATCTCATGTTAAAACAAAAGCCAAGGTTTCCGTGGTTATTAATGACGATGAGAATAAAGTTTTTGCCATAGCCTTCAGAACTCCGCCGACTAATTCGAAGGGTATACAGCATATAGTAGAGCATACTGTTTTGTGCGGATCAAAGAAATATCCTGCAAAGGATCCCTTTGTTGAACTGGCAAAGGGCAGTCTAAATACATTTCTCAATGCCATGACCTATGGAGATAAAACTGTATATCCTGTTGCCAGCTGCAATGATAAGGATTTTCATAATCTGATGGATGTTTATCTTGATGCGGTTTTTAATCCAAACATCTATTCCAGAGAAGAGATATTTAAACAGGAAGGCTGGCATTATGAGCTTGAGAATAAGGATTCGGATATTAAGATAAACGGCGTTGTTTATAATGAAATGCGCGGTGTTTATTCTTCTCCGGATTCAGTTCTTGCAAATGTAATGAATCAGCAGCTTTATCCTGATACTGTATATAGTGTGGATTCAGGCGGAGACCCGGATGTTATTCCTGAGCTTACAAGAGAGGAATATCTGGATTATCACAGGAATTATTATCATCCATCTAATAGTTATATCTATCTTTATGGTGATATGAATCCTGCTGAACAACTGGAATATATAGATAAAGAATATCTGAGTAATTATGACTATCTGTACGTTCCATCTGAGATTCCTTTGCAGAAACCTTTTGATAAACCGGTTGAACATACGGTTGAATATTCTGTTGCAGAGGGGGATGAAACTGAGAATACCGCAATCCTTACGTATAACGTTGTTTTAGGTGAGAGTAAGGATAAAATGCTGACTGAGGCTATGAATATTCTTCAGTTTATTCTTATTGATTCTCCGGGAGCACCTCTTAAAAAGAAAATAATTGATTCCGGAATCTGTTCAGATGTTGAATCACAGTACGACAGTTCTATGCGTCAGCCAATGTTTACAATACTTGCCCGTGATGCAAATGAGGCTGATGAAGAGAAGTTTATTCAGATAATTGAAGATGAACTTAAAAACTATGTTGAAAAAGGGCTTGATAAGAAGGCTTTAGAGGCACCTCTTAATAATTTTGAATTCAAGGCTAAGGAGTCAGAATTCTTCCGTATCCCTAAAGGACTGTCCTTTGGTCTGGCTGCATTTGAGACATGGCTTTATGACGATGAAAAGGTTCATGATAAATTCTCTGTCCAGGATGTGTATGATTTCCTGAGAAAGGGAATAAATGAGAATCTTCTTAATCCTGATAATTCTTCAAGAGGAGTTTTTGAAGAGATAATTGATAAGTATCTTCTGGATAATAATCATAAAGCATATGTGAAAGCTGTCCCTAAGGAAGGTCTGAATCAGAAGAAGGATATTCAGCTTGCTGAAAAGCTTGCTGCATATAAGAAAAGTCTTTCTGATGAGGAACTCAATCAGCTGATAGAAGATACCAGACATTTAAAGGCTTATCAGGAGGAGCCTTCAACACCGGAAGAGCTTGCAACAATACCGCTTCTAAGTATTGATGATATAAGCAAGGATATCAGAAAGTTATATAACAAAGAAGAGGAAGTGTCCGGCGTTAAGGTAATAAAGCATGATATCTTTACCAATGGTATCTCATATCTTGATATATATTTTAAAATGAATGATATCAAATATGAAGATATAAGTAAGGTTCAGCTTCTTGTTGAACTCCTTAAATATGTTGATACCGATGAACATACTTATAATGACCTTTCAAAGGAAATCAATCTTCAGACAGGTGGACTTGCTTTTGCAATAGGTTATTATGATACGGATACAGAACCATTTATCTATCTTCTCAGTAAGACTAAAACCTTTGATGAAAAGATTTCCGGTGGAATTGACTTGATCCGTGAGATAATTACCACATCACATATTACCGACAAGAAGAGGATTAAAGAGGTTGTTTCTGAAATCAAATCCGTTGGTAAAAATGTATTTGTTGAGAGTGGTCATGTTACGGCTAAAAACAGGGCCGGTTCTTATATAATGCTTCCTCTGAAGATCATGGAAGCTACTGACGGAATTGATTATTATAGATTTATAGATAATATAGATAAGAATTTCGATGACATATATGAGGACCTTGCTGCAGATCTGGAGCGTCTTTATAACAAGATATTCAGAAAAGATGCAATGTTAATCTCATTTACTTCTCAGCAGGATTCCTCTGCTTTGGAAAAATCTATTTCAGAGCTTACAGCTGCTATCAGTAATGAAAAGTACGTTGATACAAAGCTTGAGGCTGAATTATCTATTAAAAATGAAGCCTTTAAAACTGCTTCCAAGGTTCAGTATGTTGCAACTGCAGGAAACTTTAAAACAAAGGGTCTTGAGTTTACAGGAGCCCTTAATGTGCTTCAGATTATTTTCTCTTATGATTATCTCTGGATAAATGTAAGAGTTAAGGGCGGAGCATATGGTGCAATGTGTGATTTTACCCGTAAAGGTTATTCATTTATGACATCCTACAGGGATCCTAATATTAAGGAAACCTATGAGATATTTAAAAAGGCTGCCGAATATGTAGAGAATTTTGATTGCTCTGACAGAGATATGACAAAGTATATAATCGGTGCTTTTGCAAAAACTGATGCACCTTTATCGCCGTCTATGCTGGGAGCTATTTCCTTTACAGGTTATATTTCCGGCATTACAGATGAGGAAAGAGTTAAAAACCGTAAGGAAATGCTGACCTGCAACCAGGAAACCATCAGAGGTCTTGCGGATTATGTTCGCGCGGTTTCTGACAGCGGAATAATATGTGTTGTTGGTGGTGAAGATAAGATTAATGAAGTGGCTGATGAATTTAAAGAAGTTACAAAGCTTATATAGGTGACTTATGGCAGATAAAAAAGTTAATGAATTTAATATTGAAGATCTGGACTTGAATGAGATTAATATTTCCGGAAAAAAGAAATCCGGTTTTGTTGCTATTCTGGGGCGTCCCAACGTTGGTAAATCTACCATTATGAATCATCTTATCGGAATGAAGATTGCGGCAGTGAGTAAACGTGCACAGACCACCAGAAAAAGAATCCAGACCGTATATACTGATGAAAGAGGACAGATTGTCTTCCTGGATACTCCCGGACTTAATAAGGCAGAGACCAAGCTGGGGGAATATATGTATGATGCGGCGGTTGATACCTTGAAAACTGCAGATCTTATTATGTGGATTATTGAGCCATCTACATTTATTGGTACAGGTGAAAGAATAATAGCTGAACTTATTGGGAAGGCATCTAAACAGGACTCTATACCTGTATTCCTTGTTATCAATAAGAATGATACTGCTGACAGTGACGGTATAGCCAAGACTGAAGAAACCTATTCTTCATATATGAAAGATAATGAGGAAGTCAGTTTTAATTGCATAATAAATGTTTCTGCTACGGAAAGTACGAATCTTGATGAACTGATGCAGAGTATATATGACGTACTTCCTTTCGGTCCTATGTATTTTAATGAGGATACTATTACTGATGAGACTGAAAGAGAGATAGCATCTGAATATATCCGGGAAAAATGTCTCAGGAATCTTGATAAAGAAATTCCTCACGGCATTGCGGTTATAATCGATAAGATGAAAACCAGACCTGATGGAAGTCTTGTTGATATTGAGGCAACCATTATCTGTGAAAAGGAAAGCCACAAGGGAATAGTTATCGGAAAAAATGGTGCCATGCTTAAAAGGATAGGTACTGAGGCCCGAAGAGATATAGAGAAAATGCTGGACATGAGAGTTAATCTTAAGCTTTGGGTCAAGGTAAGGCCCGGGTGGAGAGATAAGAGTATATACTTGAATGAGTATGGATATAAGGATAAATAGATTTTGAAACAGTTTTTGATCTAAGGATTATGGTATGTTTGATGAAGTAATCGTGCAGGGGATAGTACTGGACACATCTCTTTTAAAAGAATATGACAAACGTCTTGTTATTCTCACGGCTGAGCTGGGCAGGATTACTGTATTTGCCAATGGTGCAAGGAGAAAGAATTCACAGCTTGCAGCTTCCAGTCAGAAGTTTGTTATGGGCAGTTTCAGGCTTCGGCCGGGGCGGGATTCATATACACTTGTAAATGCGGACGTGAAGAAAACATTTTTCGAACTTTCCTATGATCTTGAAAAAATGTCTTATGCATCCTTTGCATGTGAACTGGCCGGATACTTTACAACTGAGGGTGTAGGGGCAAAGGATGAATTAAATCTCCTTTATGTTACATTTAATGCGCTGCTTTCTGAAAGAATGGGTATTGATCTAATAAAAACAGTTTATATATGTAAGCTGCTGGATATAGAGGGCCTTGGACTTGAGATGACAAGATGTGTTAAATCCGGTGTGGAGACTAATCTTCATCATATCAGTCTTGAGGAGGGCGGACTTGTAACGGATGCCCAGGTTATGTTTGCAAAGAATCCTGTGCTTATTTCAGATGATGCCATATATGCAATAAGATATATTTTAAGTCGTAGTATTGCTGCGGTTTACTCCTTTGACATAAGCCTTGAAACCTATAATGAACTGGATAAACTTATGACTGCATATCTTAATCTGCATGCCGACAGACATTTCAAATCACTTGACATTCTAAACTCACTGTTGTAGAGTTACGTGTCGAGTGATGTTACACGACTGCAACCCATTGGGGTCAGACCCCTTTGGGTTGATTAGTGAAAAAAATAACCCAAAGGGGTCTGACCCCAATGGGTTGCAAATGAGGGAAAAAGTATGATAAATAAACATTTTAAACTTGTAGCTGTTTGTCTTATTTTTGTGATGTTATTATCAACTGCGTCCTGTGGTAAAAAGGATGAGAATACATCAGATGAGCCTGTTGAGGCAGTTTCTGTAATGGGAGATATAAGGGAAAATACGTTAAAACTGAGTCCTAACGGTTCGATACTGGAGATTGCCTGCGAGGATTATTCCGGAACTTCTGTGGATGTTACAGGCCTGGAACAGTATATAAAGTCAGAGGTTGATAAATACAACTCTGAAACAGGTACAAATGATGTTACATTTACGGAATATAAAGAAGAAAATGGATTTGTAAGAACTGCTATCAGTTATACAAATATGGATGCATATAATGATTTTAATGCTTTGGATATCCTGGTTTCTTTATATAGTAAGGATGAAGCTGATGAGATAGCTAAGGAATATACAGCCAGTCAGACTGATGCTGCAGCAGCGGCACCTATTGATACAGCTGATATTTCTGAAGAGGAGCTTGCGGCTGCAGGATATAATCTTGAAGATCTCGAGGAGCTGGAGCAGGAACAGGATATTCCGGGGATTTCAACATCTACAGATGCTGTAGCAACATTTACTGATGCCGAGACTAAAGAAACAGTTGAATCCGGAGATATTGACAACTCAAATTATATGATGATCGTTACTTCAGAAAAATTGAACTTTGTATTTAATGGAGGAAAGGTACTTTATACCAATAGATTTTGTGAAGCTATGAATGAGAATACTGTTAGTGCTTCAGGTGATGGAAAAGCAATAATAGTATACACATATGAATTTTAATTATCAGGAGAATGACAATGGAAAGAACAGAAAAGACAATGGAAAAAATCATTTCACTTGCCAAGACAAGAGGTTTCGTATATCCGGGTTCAGAGATTTACGGTGGACTTGCCAATACCTGGGATTACGGTAATCTTGGTGTTGAGCTTAAGAATAATGTAAAGAAGGCATGGTGGAAGAAGTTTATCCAGGAATGCCCATACAATGTTGGCGTTGATACAGCCATTCTTATGAATCCTCAGACATGGGTTGCTTCAGGACATCTGGGAAGCTTCTCAGATCCTCTTATGGATTGTAAGGAGTGTCATGAAAGATTCAGAGCAGATCAGGTTATTGAAGCATTTGCTGCTGAAAATGGTATCGAACTTACTTCATCTGTTGATGGATGGTCAAATGAAGAGATGGAGAAATTTATCGAAGACCATAATGTTCCATGTCCATCATGTGGTAAGCATAACTTTACAGGTATCCGTCAGTTCAATCTTATGTTCAAGACTTTCCAGGGTGTTACAGAGGATGCTAAGAATACTGTATATCTCAGACCTGAGACAGCACAGGGTATCTTTGTAAACTTTAAGAATGTTCAGAGAACATCACGTAAGAAGGTTCCTTTTGGAATCGGACAGGTTGGTAAGTCTTTCAGAAATGAGATCACACCCGGTAACTTTACATTCAGAACCCGTGAGTTTGAGCAGATGGAGCTTGAGTTCTTCTGCAAGCCCGGTACACAGACTGAGTGGTTTGAGTATTGGAGAAAGTTCTGCTTTGAGTGGCTTCTTTCTCTTGGAATAAAAGAAGAGAATCTTAGACTTCGTGATCATGATCCTGAAGAGCTTTCTTTCTACAGTGATCATACTACAGATATTGAGTATGCATTCCCGTTCACAGACTGGGGTGAACTCTGGGGAATTGCTTCAAGAACTGATTACGATCTTACACAGCATCAGAATACTTCAGGTGAACCTATGGAATACTTCGATGATGAGATCAACGAAAAGTATATTCCTTATGTTGTTGAACCATCACTCGGTGCTGACCGTGTAACTCTTGCATTCCTTTGCGAGGCTTATGATGAAGAAGTTCTGGATGCAGAAAAGAATGATGTTCGTACAGTTCTTCATTTCCATCCTGCAATTGCGCCTGTTAAGATTGGCGTATTCCCTCTTTCAAAGAAGCTTGGTGAGGGAGCAGAGAAGGTATATGCAGAACTCAGCAAATACTGGAACTGTGAATATGATGACAGAGGAGCTATCGGTAAGAGATATAGAAGACAGGATGAAATCGGAACTCCTTTCTGCATAACCTATGATTTTGATTCTGAAGAAGATGGTGCAGTTACTGTCAGAGACAGAGACACAATGGAGCAGGAAAGAATTAAGATAGAAGCTTTGAAGGCTTATTTCGAAGAGAAGCTTTCCTTCTAAAATTGGTTAACATAAATTAGTGACAGTTGAGATTAAAACTCAATTGTCACTTTTTTTAAAAAATTATTGATTTTCTTGTTCATTTCTTATTTTATTTATGTTATAATCTCGTCAGTTGCGGACTCTAGAGAAATATCCCCTGTTGATTTGGTGTTTCTCATAGACTCTGAAATAATATTATTAATACATTAGGAGGTAACTAACAAATGGCAAACAAGTGGGTATACACCTTCAAAGAAGGTAATATGTCTATGCGTAACTTGCTTGGTGGTAAGGGTGCAAACCTTGCTGAGATGACTGAGATCGGTCTTCCGGTACCACAGGGATTTACGATTAC
>JAILMQ010000025.1 GCA_024692605.1 Eubacterium sp. | reverse complement strand
TCATCAGTTGTATAATATAAAACGTTTTTATTGTTTTTTATTGATGATTTTTGATATTTGTTTTTTAGTTTCAGTGAGGTTTTTATGCATAAGATTGGATTTGATAATGACAAATACCTGGATATGCAGTCGAAGCATATCAAAGAACGTATAGGTGAGTTCGGTGGAAAGCTGTATCTTGAGTTTGGTGGAAAGCTTTTTGATGATTATCATGCATCAAGAGTACTTCCTGGATTTAAGCCTGATTCCAAGATTACAATGCTTAAGCAGCTTAAGGATCAGACAGAGATAGTTATCGCTATCAAGGCTGGTGATATAGAGAAGAACAAGGTAAGAGGAGATATCGGTATTACATATGATATGGATGTTCTTCGTCTTATTGATGCATTTACCAATAATGGTCTTTTTGTAGGATCTGTTGTTCTTACTCAGTTTAAAGAACAGCCATCTGCAGTTGCTTATGAAAAGAAGCTTAAGGCACTTGGCCTCAAGGTTTACAGACATTATCCGATAGAAGGATATCCATCTGATATTCCTAAGATCGTTAGTGATGAAGGATACGGAAGAAATGATTATATCGAAACTACCAGACCTCTTGTTGTAGTAACTGCACCCGGTCCGGGAAGTGGAAAGATGGCAACTTGTCTGTCACAGCTTTACCATGAGCAGAAGAGGGGTATCAAGGCCGGATATGCAAAGTTCGAGACATTCCCTATCTGGAATATTCCGCTTAATCATCCGGTTAACCTTGCATACGAGGCTGCAACAGCAGATCTTAATGATGTAAATATGATAGATCCATTTCACCTGGAAGCTTACAATGAAACTGTTGTAAATTATAACAGAGACGTTGAGGTATTCCCGGTTCTTAAAGCAATGTTCGAAAAGATCCAGGGAGAAAGTCCATATAAGTCACCTACAGATATGGGTGTTAATATGGCAGGCCACTGCATAGTTGATGATGAGATTGTAAGAAATGCATCTAATCAGGAAATCATCAGAAGATATTACGAAGCAATGTGCGAAAAGCGTAAGGGCGATGCGGGAGACAGTGCTATTCAGAAGATTGATCTTCTTATGAAGAAGGCCGGAATCTCTATTGCAGACAGACCGGTTGTTGCTGCTGCCAATATCAGAGCTGAGGAAACAGGTAAGCCTGCAGCTGCCATGGAGATGGAAGACGGAACAATCATTACCGGAAAGACTTCAACACTTCTGGGAGCTTCATCTGCACTTATACTTAATGCACTTAAGGTGCTTGCCGGAATAGATGACAGTGCAAAACTTATTTCTCCACAGGTTATTGAACCTATCATGGACCTGAAGGTTTCATATCTGAGAAATCATAATCCACTGCTTCATCTGGATGAAATACTGATCGCATTATCAATAGAAGCAATTAATAATCCTGAAGCTAAGGCAGCATATGCACAGCTTCCAAACCTTGCGGGACTTGAGGTGCATTCGTCAGTTATTCTTTCTCAGGTGGATGTGGGAGTGTTTAAAAAGCTTGGAGTCAACCTTACCTGTGAGCCTAGATATCAGAGTAAAAAGTTGTTCCATAAATAAATATGATGGATATTTGATGTTATCCAAGATTACTATTGGGGGTGATTATTTAAAGTTGAGTAGGAAAATCAGCTTTAAATGGTTATCCCTTTATTTACGAAAACTTCTAGTTGGAGGTGTTTCATGACTTTGTTCAAGAAGATAATATGTGTTACATTGGCGGCTTCTATGATAATCGGAGCTTCCGGATGTGGCAAAACTGAAGAAAAGGAAACTAAAGAAAAGAGCAAGATTGAGAAAGCGAAAGAAACCGGTGGAGAAGATGTATATGAAGATACCGGTTTCGGACTTACAGGATTAGATGGTGATATTACCAATTTTGTTGTGGCAGGAAATGATCTTTATCTGAGTACGGAGAGATGGCAGGAGGCCACAGAGACGGATGCTGCGTTAGCCGAAGGAACTGAGACAGATGCTGTCCTTTCAGAGGGGACTGAAACTGACGCAATTGGCGAGATGGAAGGCGACAGGATTATTGGAATATACAAGGCATCTATTGATGGCGGTGAGGCTAAGCTGCTGTTCAAATCCGTTTCTTCAGGATATGAAGATAGTGAATATGTAAATAAACTCCTGGTAGATAAGGATAATACATTAAATGTAATCCTTACAAAGTGGAGCATGGAAGGAAAATCTGTTTCAAGATTATGTAAACTAGAAGGCGATAAATTAACAGATGGAATTGATGTCTCGGATGCCCTTCAGCTCTCTGATGAAATCATAATGACTGATATGGTGCTTGATAAAAATGGCAACTATGTTATCTCTTATGGTGAAAATATCATTGTATATGATAAAGATATGAAAAAGAAAAATGAGATAAATGCTGATGGATATTTTGACAGTATGACAACTACGGAAGATGGCAGTGTAGTTGTATGTGCCTCAACAGTTGGTGAAGAAGACAGAATCATTGAGATTCTGGATTCGGAAACAGGAGAGCTTACTGATGCGCGTAAGATTGAGCTGGCTTCTTCCTATGAGGTTATGAATCTTCTTCCGGGAGCGGGAGATTATGATTTCTATTACCAGAGCAAGGAAGGTGTTTCAGGCTACAATATGGAGAAGGAGAAAAAAAGTCTTGTTCTCAACTTTACTAAGTCTGATGTTAATATCGATACTGTAGTTGATGTGCTTGTTCCGGATGCTGAAAGAATCTTTGTACTTAACTATGGGCCGGAAAGCTCCGAACTGAAATGTTATTCAAAGGTAGATGCAGCTGCTCAGAAGAATAAGAAGATTCTGACTATTGCTTCCCTTTATGGAAATTATGAACTTAAGCAGGCTGCACTTGAATACAATTCAACCCATAAAGATTGCAGGATCAATATGGTTGATTATGGTGAGGAAGAAGACCCTGAGCAGAAGATGAGAGATGATATTCTGGCAGGAAATGTGCCGGATATCTATGATCTTTCAAATGGTGTTGGAAACATGTCCGTCAGAGAATGTATTTCCAGAAACCTCTTTGAGGACCTTAATCCATACCTTGAAAAAGATTCTGATATAAGTGCAGATGATTTTCTGGATTCTGCATATAAAGCGATGCAGTTTGATAAGAAAATGTATTTCATGGCTCCTTGTTTCTCTATAAATACTCTTCTGACCAAGGGAGATGAAGCGGGAGTAAAACAGGGATGGTCCTACTCAGAGTTTAAGAACTATGCTAAAAAGAAGAATGAAGGTGCAAGGCTTTTCTATTCAGATAGAAAGGGCGATATACTTAACCAGATTATGACATTTTCCATAGGCGATTTTGTTGATTGGAAGAATAAGAAATGTCATTTTAAGTCTCAGGAGTTTAAAGATCTTCTTGAGGTGTGTAATATGGGAAGAGATGAACTTGAAGAGGCTGAAGATGATGATTCAGATGTTTCTATGCTGAAGTTTGGCAAGGTTTCACTGCTGGATGCATATATAGTTGCTGATCAGTTTAAATCTTATGATTCAGCCTTGGAAGGAAATGTTCAGTATGTAGGTTATCCTAGCACAGGTGGAAGTGGATCTTATTATTCCTTTGCAAACTCTGTTGCCATGTCAAAGGAGAGCGAGAATAAGGATATTGCATGGGATTTTATGAAACAGTTTATGACTGAAGAATATCAGGGCAAGAATTACATGACTTTCTGGGGCATGCCTACAAGAAAAGATGTTTTTAATGAGATGATTAAAACAGCTGAGGCTTCGACTCCGGGTAAAGATAAGTATGGTACTGAGTATTCACCTGCAACAGGCGATATAGATTTTGATGGAATTGAAATAGCCAACGGTCCTTTGACGGAAGAGCAGGCAGATAAACTTAGGGCTTTTGTTGATAGTGCAGTTTCTTATGATATGGGTGAAACAAGGATTAAGAATATTATCAACGAAGAAGCAGCATCATATTTTGATGGAAGCAAAGAACTGGATGATGTAGTTAATATTATCCAGAGCAAAGCTGAAAAACTGATGGAAGAATAAAACTGAAAAAGTCAAGTTTTTTGAAAAAAATTCAAAAAAATTTCAAAAAATGCCAAAAAATAGTTAAATTGATGTTTTTTTGATACTTCTTGATGCTAACATACAAGGCATAACAAAGATAGAAAGATTTGTTTTTAGTTTTTTTCATATACCTCTCTTAAGGGCGCAGGACATTAGGTTCTGCGCTCTAATCCTTTTTGGGACTTTATTGACGTCGGTTTTACAGGATGGTAAACTGCTTTTTAGGATGATATGCTTTAAATCAGGAGGTAGGCTATGGGACTTTTTGGTTTTAATAAAAAGGATAAGGACCTTGAGGGGATTATCAATCAGATACGTGTAGATCTGAGTAATAATTATAAAGATAATGCAGTTGATAATATAAAAAAGCTGGAAGTTATGCTTGAGGAAAAGAAAGCATCAGGAAAGCTGAAGGATGCAACGGTTTATGAAACTCTTCTGGAGGATTTCAAAACCGATGTAAAGAATTTTAAGCGTACATATTAGATATCAAAATTGTTTTTATTATAAAAATCAAGTTGTTTATAAAATAAAATGTTGACAGGTGCGATTGTTTTGTGGTAAAGTACTGACTCGATGAGCTGCCGTAGACAGCAGGTGTCGAAAGACGTAACACCTTGTGAGGTTACCTGCCGAGGAAGAATCGTAGATATAAGAAAACATTTTATTTGTTTGATTACGAATTCATGCCTTTGTCTATTTCGGTGGACAAAGGCTTTCTTTATATTTAAAGCTAGTGCGCAGCCATTAATCTATAAGGAGGTGCATGTAAGTGGCAAAGATTGAAGAGAAGACACCTATAGTACAGGAAATCAAAGAGAACCTCGATGGCGCTAAGTCAGTTGTACTTGTTGATTATCTTGGACTCACAGTTGAGCAGGATACAAATCTTCGTAGAGCTGCCAGAGAAGCTGGTATAATCTACAAGGTTTACAAGAACACAATGGTTAATCTTGCAATCGAAGGTACAGAGTTTGCTGATCTTGCTAAGGATCTTGAAGGTCCTACAGCTGTTGCAATTTCAAAGGAAGATGCTACAGCTCCTGCAAGAGTAATTGCTAAGTTCGCAAAGACAGCAGATAAGCTTGAGCTTAAGAGTGGTGTTGTTGAAGGAACATACTACGATAAAGCTGGTATCAGTGTTATCGCAACAATCCCATCAAGAGAAGAGCTTCTTTCCAAGTTCCTTGGAAGTATTCAGTCACCTATTACAAACTTCGCTCGTGTTATCAATCAGGTTGCTGAGCAGAAGGCAAACGCAGAAGCGTAAATAGGTAAACATTATTTTATTAATTATTATTAAATGGAGGATATTAAAATGACAGTTGAAGAAATCGTAGCAGCTATAGACGAGCTTTCAGTTCTTGATCTTAATGAACTTGTAAAAGCAGTAGAAGAGAAGTATGGAGTATCTGCAGCAGCAGGTGTTGTTGTAGCAGCAGCAGGCGGAGACGCAGCAGGCGGAGCAGCTGAGAAGGATGAGTTTGATGTAGAGCTTACAGAAGTTGGTTCTGAGAAGATCAAGGTTATCAAGGTTGTTCGTGACGTTACAGGTCTTGGTCTTAAAGAGGCTAAGGAAGCTGTTGAGGGCGCACCAAAGGTACTTAAGGAAGCAGCATCTAAGGGTGAGGCTGAGGATATCAAGGCTAAGCTTGAGGAAGTTGGAGCTAAGGTTACTCTTAAATAATTATATAAGTATTCAATGTGGACCACTAGGGTTATTCCCTGTGGTCCATTTGTATTAGGAGAAGATAATGGTTTTCAGTTCAGCGGTATTTCTTTTCGCATTTCTTCCTATTGTGTTCGGCCTTTGCTTATTGCCGATTCCACTTAGGGTTAAAAATATAATACTGATTTTAGCCAGTCTTTTTTTCTATGCCTATGGAGAACCGGTCTATGTTATCCTGATGATTGCCTCCAGTATCGCAAATTATATATTCGGACGACTTCTTGGTGCAGGAAGTGTCAGAAAACTGGATGTTGATCTGGATACATTAATAGCAGAGAAATATGTGGGTATTAAAGAAGTAAAAACTCCTTACAGAAAGTTTATCCTTGTTATTGCTATCATTCTTAACATAGGAACTCTTGGAGTTTTCAAATACACGGACTTTATTCTTGGAAGTATAAATGACTTTTTTAAGACAGATATTCCTCTTCCGGGAATTGCTCTTCCAATAGGTATATCATTTTTTACATTTCAGGCTCTTTCATATGTAATTGATGTTTATAGAAATCCAAAACTGGAGCAGAAGAACTATCTTGCTGTTCTTCTTTACATATCTATGTTCCCACAGCTTGTGGCGGGACCGATTGTAAAGTACAGCGATATCGAATATCAGATTTACAACAGAAAACAAAATACCGATGAGATGTACGAGGGAATCCTGAGATTCATCAAGGGTCTCTTTAAGAAGATGTTCATTGCCAATGTCATGGGTGGTATTGCAGATTCAATATTTGTACTTGATATCAAAAACTACAGTTTCCTCCCTGCATGGCTGGGAGCCATCTGTTATACACTACAGATCTATTTTGATTTTAGTGCATATTCAGATATGGCCATTGGACTTGGGCATATGTTTGGCTTTACATTTAAAGAGAACTTTGACCATCCTTATTCTGCAACCAGCATTAAGGAATATTGGGACAGATGGCATATATCGCTGTCTTCCTGGTTTAAGGAATATGTTTATGTTCCTCTTGGTGGAAACAGAAAAGGTAAGGTGAGAACTGAATTCAACAAGTTGTTTGTATTTCTCCTTACCGGAATATGGCATGGTGCAAACTGGACATTTATCCTCTGGGGCATGATTCACGGAGTGGCAAATGTATTGGAAGACACCATTATTCCTATAGATAAATTAAAGGGAAAACTGAAGTTCATCGGAAATATTTACACATGGCTGATTGCGACAGTTGCCTTTGTATTTTTCCGGGCAGACAGCATTTCCTATGGACTTGATTTTGTTGGGACTATGTTTACAAGATGGGGGCTGGATAAATCCTCCCTCAGTATATTCCTGGAGCAGATGAACATATACAATATGATCACACTGCTGGCAGCGATTATATTTTCATATCCTATTGCTTCGAGACTCGGAAGCAAACTGACGGCGAAGAAGAAAGGCGAGATAGTTCTTGCTGTGGCCGGATTTGCAGCACTTATACTCTGCATATTCCGTCTGTCCTCGGCGTCATACAATCCGTTTATATATTTTAGATTCTAACTTTAGAGGTGAAAAGGTATCAGGGATACCGGGATGTCAGCCTGAAGGTATTCTAGGAGAGAGTATGGAAGATAGTAAGAAGCAAAACGCAATAGGTAAAAAGCTTTATATAGCTCTGTTTATGCTGGTGATTCTTACACCTTTTGTTGGTATGCTTTTTTATAAAACCGACATGACTGCGGAAAACAGAACTGCAACTCCTTTTCCTACCATTAAAACATATGATGGAAAGATCAATAGGAAATATTTCGATCAGTTCAATGATTTCTTTAATGATCACTTTGCCCTGAGACAGGAGATGACAACTGTTGATGCACTTATGACCACCAAGCTTCTGAACACATCAAAAAATGATGATGTTATATATGGTAAGGATGGCTGGCTTTATTATGAGGATACCATGGATGAATATTTCGGAAGAAATGTTCTTTCTGACAGAGGTATAAATAACTGCGTTAAGTCTCTTTCACTTATGCAGGAGTATTGTGAAAAAAATGATGTGGAATTTCTTTTCATGGTGGCTCCTATTAAAGGGTATCTTTATCCTGAGCATATGCCTTATAACTATATTCAGACCGGAAATATAAATAACTGGGATAAGCTTAAGCCTGCTATGGATGCCAAGGGCATCAAGTATGTAGACCTTCATAAGGCCTTTAAGGAAGATGACAGGGTGATGTATCACAAGCTGGATACCCACTGGAATAATGAGGGTGCAGCCTTTGCCTGCAAGAAGATCCAGGAAGCAGCAGGGCGTGAAGCTACAGATTATACTAATGAAAGCTATAAGGTGGAAAATGTATTCCGCGGCGACCTTTATCGAATGCTTTATCCAAAGGGAAAGAAGCTGGATGAGAATGTTATATACGATAGAGAGTTCGGGTTTGATTACATTTCCGACTTTAATAATACGGAAGATTTTAAGATAGAAGCTACGTGTGATGGTAAGGATGGAAATCTTCTGATGTTCCGTGATTCGTACGGAAATGCGCTTGTGCCTTATATGGCCGATGAATATGGTCATTCGTTATTTACTAAAACAATGCCATTTGATTTAAACTATATATCGGAGTATAATGCTGACATAATGATGGTCGAGCTTACACAGAGACATATCACCTATCTTTGGGAATATCTTCCGGTTATGAATGCGCCTCTTCGGGAGGACGTTCCGTCGGATCCTGAAGTAAAGGAAATGAATGCTGATATGAAGCTTGAAGTGAAAGGCGACCAGGCAGTTATTTACGGAAATGTGGATCCTGCCTTTACTGATGACGATTCCGAGGTTTATGTCAGAATTTACGATTCGCAGTACGTATCAGATTACGAGGCCTTCCCTGTTGGCTATAACAGTGCAGCAGAAAAAGATAATAAAGATTATCGCTTTGGCATGTACCTGGATATGGCTGAGATTGCAGACGGAGAGAGCACATTTGAAGTAATAACAAAAAAAGACGGAGTGTACTACAGCTCCGGAACAATATTTACATATACTAAATAAATGAGCCGGGGGATAGTCCCCAAGGCATCGTTTTTATGAAAAGGGAGAGAGAGATGAAAAAGAAACTTTGTTTGGCATTAACAATCGGTACTATGGCTTTATGTCTTGCGGCTTGTGGTGATGATAAGGCTAAGACAACTGAGGAAAAGACTACAGCAGTTGCAAAGGCTGAAACAGAAGAGAAGACAACTGAGAAGAAGACCGAGAAGAAGACCGAGAAGAAGACCGAGAAGAAGACTGAAAAGACAACAGAGAAGACAACAGAAGCTACGACAGAAAAGACGACAGAGAAGACAACGGAAAAGACTACTGAAGCTACAACTGCAGCTACTGAGGAAGAAACAGAGGCAACAACAGAAGCTACTACTGAAGCAAAAAAAGAAAAGAAGACAGAAGCTAAGAAAGAAAAGAAGACTGAGAAGAAAAAGGAAGAAAAGACTGAGGCTAAAAAGGAAGAGTCAAAGAAGGATATAGCTAAGAAATACGTTGGCTCAACTCTTGATGCACTTGTGGCAGCCTGCGGTTCATATAGCAGCCTTGAAACCGGTGGAGCTTGTTCTCTTGAAGGTGAGATTTCAGGTGTTGCATACTTCGACGGATTTACAGCTTATCTCCATTCAGAACAGGGACAGACAGTCTGGATCGTAGATGCTATTCAATAAGTTGATGCTATTCAATAAAAAGAATAAGAGAGGGATAACAGATGAAAAATAAGGGTATGGTAAAAAGAATAATTAGTTTACTTCTTGTAATTGCTATGGTTGCTGTATTTGTTCCTTCAAATGTTAATGCGGCATCTAAGAAGAATGGCTGGGTAACAAAGAAGGGATATAAGTATTATGTTATGGCAGGAAGAACCCAGACCGGATTTGTTACTATTAAAAAGAAGACATATTATTTTGCTCCAAAGAAGATGACTGCAAGATATAATGACAAGAAATTTGTAGTTGCTCCAAAGGGAGCTATGCTCAAAGGCTGGTATAAGATTAAGAAGAATTATTATTATTTTGACCGTATCAATGGAAAGATGGCAAAATCCACAACAGTTGATGGAATAAAGATCAACAAGAAGGGTATTGCAAAGAAAACATCATATAATATAAAGAAGATAAATGTAATGATCCTCGCAAGAGAGGTCATGATGTCCATCACAAAGCCGGGAGATGCTAAGGATGTAAAGAGAGAAAAATGTTACGACTTCGTAATGGATGAGTTTGTAAAAACAAGTACTACAGACAGCTCAGGAATAATACATTTTGAGACAGAGCATGAAAGCAGAGGCTGGGATCTTAAGTTTGCAAGCTTTGGTCTTGAAAACAGAATGGGTGACTGTGTGTCCTGGGCAGCATCAGTTGCATACCTTCTTCAGGAATGTGGCTACAAGAATGTATATATCGTAACAGATAGCAAAAAGACAACTTACAGCAACAGCGGTATGGCTCATGCCTGGGCACAGGCTGCAGGCAGAGTTTACGATGCATATTTCGGAAGTTATAAGGGTAAGGATGCTAACTATGATGCAGGATATGCCTGCAACAACACAGGAAGCTATAAAGACTGGCCTGTATATATGAAAAATATATCTACAGGTGAAGTTTCTGATTGGGAGTACTAAAAATGCTAAAAAGAATGAAGGCACGTCTGCTGACTTTTTCAGTAGTTTTTATCGGAGCTATGACATCGGTGGGAATAGTAGTAAATGCTGAAGAACCAGCTGGCAGTACCGGCACCGAACAGACAGTAACAGAAACTACAGAAGCTACTACTCAGCCTGTTGTAGTTAAAAAGAAGATAAAGAAAAAGAAGGTAAAGCTTGGTAAAGCTAAGATTACCGAGGCGATAGCCTATGAAAACGGAAAAATCTCCATTACCTGGAATAAACTAAAAAAGGCTAATTATTACTGCGTATTCAGAAAGACTCCGGGAAAGCCATACAAGATTGTGGCAAGAACAAAGAAGACTACATTTGTTGATAAAAAATGTAAGTCCGGAACCAAATACACCTATAGAATACAGGGTGTCAAGAAAAAGACAAAGAAGACATACACCAGCTACAGCGGAAAAAGTTATCCTGTAAGCAAGCTTAGCAGATCAACTCCTGACAGAATTGCTTTTATCGGTGATTCTGTTATGTCAGGCTTTTCGGTATACGGCGTTGCCAATCATGCTAATGAACGAAGCTTTGCAAAGGTGAGTATGTTTGTTCAGCATATGAAGAATGATATCGGCTCAATAAACGCATATGATCCGGATCGAGTTTACATAATGTGCGGAACCAACAACTGCGTAGGTAATCAGTCAGATGCATATCTTGATGGTTCTGTTGCCGAATACAAGGAATTCATTAATATGCTTATCAGTCATAATTCTGATATAGAGATCGTAGTTATGGCAGTTGGTAACACAAGATCATCCAGAGTGCCGAATTCCACAGTTAACAGATTTAACTCTAAACTGGAGGATATGGTTGAGGGACGCGAAAATGTAAAGTTCTTCGATACAGGTTCCGTCATCAATGATGGATCAGGAAGTCTGAGCTCAGGTTATGCAGCCGGGGATGGAATACATTGGAATGCAGCGGCATATCGTGCAGTATATGATGAGCTTGATGATTTCGTGGAAGAGTGGTAAATACATTTTACGAAAATCTGATACAGATGAAAAATAAATATAAAAAATCAGGCAGAAAAAATTAAAATTTCTGCTTGATTTTTTTTTTGACAAATGTTAGACTATTAAATTGTCATTATAGACTAAAGTGGTTCACTATGCTCTCTTAATGCATAGGAGGGTATTTCTGTGCGCAAAAATTGAGAAAATGTAGTGAAATTGCGGTTAGTGCTATATGATGAAAAATCTAGCGAGAGGTGAAATACGTCACATGGAAAAGTACAGAATGCGTCCTATTCAATCTGGTAAGACAACTCGTATGAGTTATGCAACCAAGCAGGAAGTTCTTGACATGCCGAATCTTATCGGAGTTCAGGTTGACTCTTATAAGTGGTTCCTTGATGAGGGACTTGATGAGGCGTTCAAGGATATCAGCCCAATCACTGATTTCAGTGGAAAGCTAAGTCTCGAGTTTGTTGATTATAACCTATTTGAAGAGGATAAGAAGTACACTATTGAAGAGTGTAAAGAAAGAGATGCAACTTATTCTGCTCCGCTTAAAGTTAATGTTCGCCTTATTAACAATGAAACAGGCGAGATTAATCAGCACGAAGTATTTATGGGCGATATGCCGCTGATGACAGAGACGGGTACATTTGTCATTAATGGTGCTGAGCGAGTTATAGTAAGCCAGTTGGTTCGTTCACCCGGTATTTATTATACCATCGGTCGTGACAAGACTGGTAAAACCCTTTATTCATGTCAGGTTATCCCTAACAGAGGTGCTTGGCTTGAGTATGAGACAGACGCTAATGACGTATTTTATGTAAAAGTTGATAGAAATAGAAAGGTTCCTGTAACGGTTCTTATCCGTTCACTTGGCATAGGTACAGATGAAGAGATTCTTGAACTCTTCGGTGATGAGCCTAAGCTTCGTGCTTCTTTCGAGAAGGATCCTTCAAAGAGTTATGAAGATGGTATTCTTGAACTCTATAAGAGACTCAGACCGGGTGAGCCTTTAGCAGTTGAAAGTGCAGAAAGCCTTATCAATGCTATGTTCTTTGATCAGAGAAGATATGACCTGGCTCGTGTCGGAAGATTTAAGTTCAATAAGAAGCTTGCTTTTGAAAATCGTATTGTTAATCTTATTCTTGCTGAGGATGTTGTTGATCCTCTTACAGGTGAGGTACTTTACGCTCAGGGTGAAATCATCACTAAGGAAGCAAGTAGAAATATTCAGAATGCAGCTGTGGACCATGTAATAGTTCAGACTGAGACAGAGAATGTTAAGGTTCTTTCAAATATGATGGTTGATATCGACCAGTGGATCGAGGACAGACTTCCAGGAGTAGATCCTGAGGACCTTGGAATAACAGAGATGGTTTATTATCCTGTTCTTGCTCAGCTCCTTGATGAGTATGATGATGCTGAGGAGCTTCAGGAGGCTATCAAGAACAGCATTACTGAGCTTATTCCAAAGCATATTACTAAGGAAGATATCTTAGCTTCTATTAACTATAATATGCATCTTGAGTATGAAGTAGGAAGCGATGATGATATCGACCACCTTGGAAACAGACGTATCAAGTCAGTTGGTGAGCTGCTTCAGAATCAGTATCGTATCGGTCTTTCAAGACTTGAGCGTGTTGTAAGAGAGCGTATGCAGACTCAGGATATTGAGACTCTTACACCACAGTCACTTATAAATATCAAGCCGGTTACAGCAGCGGTTAAAGAGTTCTTCGGTTCATCACAGTTGTCACAGTTCATGGATCAGAACAACCCTCTGTCAGAGCTTACACATAAGAGACGTCTTTCAGCTCTTGGACCTGGTGGTCTTTCAAGAGAGAGAGCCGGATTCGAAGTTCGAGATGTACACTATACACATTACGGTCGTATGTGCCCAATTGAGACTCCTGAAGGACCTAACATCGGTCTTATCAACTCACTGGCTACATTTGCTCGTATCAATAAGTATGGATTTATCGAGGCGCCTTATAGAAGAGTAGATAAGACAGATCCTCTTAACCCTGTTGTTACAGATGAAGTTGTTTACATGACAGCTGATGAAGAGGACCAGTATATTGTTGCTCAGGCTTCAGAGCCATTAGATGAGGAGAATCATTTCGTAAATAAGAATGTTGCCGGAAGATTCCGTGATGAGATTTCCGTATATCCAAAGAGAAAGGTGGACTTCATGGATGTATCACCTCGTATGGTATTCTCAGTTGCTACTTCCATGGTTCCATTCCTTCAGAACGACGATGCTAACCGTGCCCTCATGGGATCAAACATGCAGCGTCAGGCAGTTCCGCTTCTCAAGACGGATGCGCCTATCGTAGGTACAGGTATTGAGGCAAAGGCTGCTAGAGATTCAGGTGTTACAATCATTGCTAAGAGAGACGGTCTTGTAACTTATTCATCAAGTGAGAAGATCATCATCAAGGCTGATGAAGATGGCACAGATGATATCTATCATGTAATTAAGTTCTCACGAAGCAATCAGGGTAACTGTATGAATCAGAGACCTATTGTCTTCAAGGGAGATAAGGTTAAGGCTGGAGAGGTTATAGCAGATGGTGCTTCAACCTCAAATGGTGAGCTTGCTCTTGGTAAGAACCCACTTATCGGATTCATGACCTGGGAAGGTTATAACTACGAGGATGCCGTACTTCTTTCAGAGAGACTTGTTAAGGATGATGTTTATACATCAGTACATATTGAAGAATATGAATCTGATGCCAGAGATACAAAGCTCGGACCTGAAGAGATTACAAGGGATCTTTCAGGACTCAGCTCAGATGCATTAAAGAATCTGGATGAGCAGGGTATCGTTCGTATCGGTGCCGAGGTTCGTGCCGGAGATATACTTGTTGGTAAGGTTACACCTAAGGGTGAGACAGAGCTTACAGCTGAAGAGAAGCTCCTCAGAGCTATCTTCGGTGAGAAGGCAAGAGAAGTAAGAGATACATCACTCAGAGTTCCTCATGGAGCTTACGGTGTTGTAATGGATGTAAAGATATTTACAAGAGAGAATGGCGATGAACTTCCTCCGGGAGTTACAAAGTCAGTTCGTGTTTATATAGCACAGAAGAGAAAGATATCAGTCGGAGACAAGATGGCTGGTCGTCACGGAAACAAGGGTGTCGTTTCACGTGTCCTTCCTGTAGAGGATATGCCATTCCTTCCAAATGGACGTCCACTTGATATCGTGCTTAATCCTCTCGGCGTTCCTTCACGTATGAATATTGGTCAGGTACTTGAGCTTCACCTTGGACTTGCTTCTGAGGTACTTGGTTTCAAGGTATCAACACCTATCTTTGACGGAGCAAAGGAAGAGGATATTACTAAAGAGCTTCGTATGGCAAATGACTATGTCAACACTTCATGGGAAGAGTTCGAAGCTAAGTATAAGGATTATGTAGATGCCGGTGTTATGCAGTATCTGTATGAGAATCGTGACCACAGAGAAGAGTGGAAGGGCGTTCCTATAGATGAAACCGGTAAGGTACAGCTTAGAGATGGTCGTACAGGTGAGGCTATACCAGCACCTGTATCTATCGGATTCATGCATTATCTGAAACTTCACCACCTTGTTGATGATAAGATTCATGCTCGTTCAACCGGTCCTTATTCACTTGTAACTCAGCAGCCACTTGGTGGTAAGGCTCAGTTCGGTGGACAGAGATTCGGAGAGATGGAAGTTTGGGCTCTTGAAGCATATGGTGCTTCATCAACACTTCAGGAGATTCTTACTGTTAAGTCTGATGATATCTACGGACGTGTTAAGACTTACGAGGCAATTATCAAGGGAGAGAACATTCCTGACCCAGGAACACCTGAGTCCTTCAAGGTTCTTCTTAAGGAGTTCCAGTCACTTGGTCTTGATGTTCGTGTACTCGATGATACTGGTTCTGAGGTTGAACTTGGTGGAATCAAGGATTACGACAGAGATACAAAGAAACTCCTTGAGGGAGATGATTCACAGCGTTATGAAGGTGACCTTGAAAAGGGTGGCTACGGAGAAGTTGATGAATCAGGTGAATATGTTGAAGAAAGCTCACTTAAGTCTGAGGATGACTTCGATGACAGTTATGATGATGACTATGATGATGGCTTTAACGGTAGTGATGACGAGTAAGGGAGGAGACAAAACAGATGGCAATTAACACAGATACAGAGCAGGAACAGCCTATATACTTTGA
>JAILMQ010000023.1 GCA_024692605.1 Eubacterium sp. | reverse complement strand
AAGAAATTAATAAAGAAATTAATATAGAAGAAAAGGTTCAGGAAAAGGTAAAAGATATCATCGCCAAGACAAATAATGAGAAAGGACGAGGATATGCTGAGTTTTATAATAACAAGGGAGTGAAGTGCTATTATATTAATTCATCAGGAGTTGAATTGGATTTGTCTATAAAAGGAGAAGGACTTAATCAATTTCAGAAGATGCTTGCTGGTTTGGCCAATAAAGCTTCTTCTGAAATTGATATAAAAAATGCTCCAATCTTCCCTCATGAGCCAAGAATGACTGATGTGTCACAGCATGTTTCTGGTGAATGTTATCTTTATGCTGGACTTCAGAATATAGCCAGACTATATCCTCAGAAGATTAAGGAGATGATAAAGGACAATGGAGATGGAACAGCAACAGTAAGACTATGGGGAAAATATAATAATCCTAAAACTTTCGAGAAGGAATATAGACCGGTTTATGTTCGCGTTGATAAGAAGATTTCAAAGATTGGAGCAGTTGGTATTGAAAATGAAAGAATGGCAGAAGACTGTCTGTGGGTTAATCTTATAGAGAGAGCTTATGCCATGAGTGGACTTCATGAATCGGAGCTGGATGATATTAATCTTCCTCTTAGTCCAGAAGAAATTAAAACTAAAAAATGGAAGCCGAGTGTATCGGGGATTGAGGGTGGTACAGAAAATTCTTTCCTCGAAAAAATGCTTGGGCCTGATGGTGAAAGTCAGTCCATCACAATACCTACTTTGGGTGCAATTAGAGATGAAAGACTTAAGGTAGAAAAAAATATGAAGGCTCAAGAGATTATTAAGGATGTGAATATTACAAATCCTGAGTCTATAGCAAAACATGCTTTTTATAAATTTTATAAAAATTATGTTGAAAAAACAGGTGGAGAACTTTTGTCTGAAAAAGAATTTCAGAATCTTTCTGAGAGAGATGTCATTAAACAGGTTGAAAATCTTTGTACACTATTTAATGTCAGTGATTTTTTGCATTTGGAGAATGCGTATAAAGTTATCAAAAAGACTGCGGAGAATGTTCTAAAGGAGACAGAAGCATCTGGAAGAAGTACAATAAATATTAATCTTAAGCTGGGTGCGGCATTTGAGAATGCGGTTGATGAAGTTTTGGCGAAGGCAGAGTATGATGATAATGAAGCTGATAATGCGAAGTCTGATTTCCAAAAGGTTTATAATCATGTTCGTGATGGTATTATCGAGATAGGAATTGCTGCAGATATTCCAAAGAGAGAAAAAACAATAGAATTTTATAATACAGTAAAAAATCTACTTGATAAAGGACTTCCTGTTTCCTGTTCTACTTATAATAATAGGAGGGATATGCTCTCAGATGAACGCCATGCATATTCTCTTATTGGAGCTGTGGAAACGGATGGGGTTCCGAAAAGATACTTTTTCAGAATTAAGAATCCTCACACAAAGCTTGAAAGCGCTAATGGTGCTGAATATAGAAATGAGAATGGTGAGATAGTTGGAAAATGGGTGAATGTTAAGGATGGAATATTTGATATTGAAGTAGAAAACTTCTGCTATGATTTTGAAAATCTTCACTACAATGGTGGTGAGGTTCTTACTAATATGACTGCAAAGAAGATGGTGGGTTACGATATCATTTCTCCTGAGCAGATAGCTGAAAATGAGAAGACTACCGTAACAAATGATAAGCTGGTTGATTACATTAAAGCTGCGAATGATCTATATGATGCACTTGTTTGCACCAATTCAAAGTATTCAAAAGATTCACCGCAGTATAAAGATCTCCTGGAAGGTTTTAAGCAGTTCCGTCATAAGCTGGCTGGAACTAATGGAAAAAGTATTGAATCTTTAAAGAGCTTAACGCAGCCACTTATGGGACTTGTTAAAGCTTATGAAGATCATGTAGATGGCCAGATTCTAAGGCCAAGTAAAAGACAGAATAGAAGAAAGAATGTTTGCTCTGGAATTCGTGAAGTAGTAAGTTCTATTGAAAATGGTCATAATCCTCATCAGGAGTATGAGAAGAAATATGCAAAGACTATCATGGAAAAATATTATGATATTAAAGGTATTGATGATAAAGCGGCTATTAATGAAGTGGCAGAAAGACTTTATAACAATAAGGCTTTTAGGGGGATTGCTAATAATACAAATATAATGATTATGAAAAAGCCTGCTAAAGGTCAGCTTGAAAGAGATATAGAGAAAATCGAAAATAGCCTTAAGGGACGAGGCATTGATAAGAGAATTGATATGGCTACGATGAGAGCAATCAAGGATCCTCTTAGTTTAAATGCAGCTGAGAAGAATAATCCGAAAAAAGTAGTTAAGAAGTAATTTAATAGTGGTTAAATAGTAATTAAATAGTAGTTCAATATAAGCCATTCATCTTTACAGGTGGGTG
>JAILMQ010000268.1 GCA_024692605.1 Eubacterium sp. | reverse complement strand
GTAATCTTCAATACAGAAAAGATGTATCTGGATTGTTGCGTAGAAATCGGGAAGAATTATGACCTCACAGGTGTTGAAGAGGTATGCAGGAAATGTATTGGAATTACATCCACAGAGACAGAAAAAATACTAATTGATGCCTACGGAGAAGAATTCCCACTTAAGAAATACAGGCTGGAGGTTTATGAGCTTTTCAAGAAGCATTTTGGTGATGGAAAGGGAGCCATGAAACCCGGTGTGACAGAAATACTTGAATATCTTAAATGTAATCATTATAAGATTGCTCTGGCCTCATCCACTAATTCAACGGATGTAAAGTCAGAACTTGCATCGGCAGAGATACTTGGATTTTTTGATGTTGTTATCGGTGGAGAGATGGTGGGAAAAAGTAAGCCGGAACCGGATATCTTCCTGAAGGCGGCAGAAGTTGTTGGAAGTGAACCATCAGAGTGTCTTGTAATAGAGGATTCCCATAATGGAGTAAGGGCTGCCTTTAATGCCGGAATGAAGGCTATTATGGTTCCCGATCTTCTGGCGGTCACAGAGGAGATGAAGGAAAAAGCTGCTTATATAGTGAAGGATTTGAATGAGGCAAAGCAGATTATTTCTGAGATAGCTTAATTCTTAATAAAAATTTTATATCTATATTTGTCTGATTAAGGAAAATTTAAGGTTTAGATACTATAATAATAATGTTTGATGGATATAATCCATTTGTTATCACTGATACAATTGGAATTTTAACAGGTGGAAAGGAAGAAAGATGGATAACCAGGAAAATACAAGTCAGCCACAGAAAAAAATGACGTGGGAAGAAATGTATGGCAAGAAAAAGACAAAGAAAAAGAAAAGTAAAGGAGTTATTATCATAATAGCTGCTTTAGTTTTGGTTGCGTTAGTAGGCGCATTTGCCTTATTTAAAAAATTATCAAAGACAGCTAATACTCTTAAGGATAATGAGACTGTAGTTGAGGCATATGGCGAAAAAGATATGACTGCATATATCAATACAACAGGCGTTGTTGAAAGCGGTGAGGTTTCTGAAATCGTTACAAGTCTTCAGTATCCTGTAAAAGAAATAAAGGTTCAGGTGGGTGACCATGTAAAATCAGGAGATGTTGTATGTGTCATCGACGATAAGGATATAGATGAAAAGATTGAAGCCTTAGAGGCTCAGGCATCTGATGAAGATAGAAGAACTGCTAAAGAGATAGAGATATCAAAAAGGCAGGTTGATCAGGCTAGAAAATCATCCAATAGAAATGTATCACATGCATCACAGGAAGTTGCAGATGCAAAGTCTGAATGGGACGATGCCATATCTGAAAGAGAGGATGCAGAGGAAGCATATAATAAAGCTGCGAAGAAGGCAAAAAAAGTTATAGCTAAAGCTTCAAATACAGATGCCCTTGCAAAGAATCCAAAGTATATTGCATTTACAACTGCAGAGGCTGAGCTTAAAGCTGCACAGGCTAATGAGAAGGAAAAAGAAGCTGCATATAAAGCTGCAACTTCAGCCTATGACACCGCTGCAGAAGGTGGAAGCGAAAGTGTACAGGCGGCAGAGAATTCAAACGAACTTACACTTGCAGGAGTAGGAAGTTATTCTGCAATAGCTACTGAGCTGGCAAATTATTATGAGATGAAGGAGAACTCCGTTATACTAGCAGACTGCGATGGAATAGTTACATCTATTTCTGCAGTTGAAGGACTTCCGACTTCAGGCTCAGTTATGAGAATTGAGAATGATGAAAAGCTTCAGATAAAGGTATCTATTAAGGAAAAGGATATCCTTAAGATGAAGGAAGGTATGGAGGTTGAAATAAGCAGCAGTACCCTTTCAGAGGTTACCGGAAAAGGAAAGATCTCCAAGGTGCTTGATTTCGTATCAGAATCCGCAGCACCTGCAGCTAAGATGGATATGACCGGAGGAGCACAGAGTACAGCAGGCTCCTATACAGCTGTAATAGATGTTGAAGAAAGCGAAAACATGCTTCTTGGCATGAATGTAAAGGCTAAAATTGCTACAGGCAGAGAGGTTACAGTTCTTGCTGTACCGTATACAGCAGTCATGAACGATTCCAATGGTGAATATGTTTATGTTGCTCAGCAGGCCAGTGGTTTATATGTTGTAGTGAAGAAGACTGTTGAAACCGGAGAAAGTGGAGATTATTATACTGAGATTACCGGTGGTGATCTGGAGCCAGATGACAAGGTTATATGTTATCCCGAAAGTGTAACAGAAAACTCAATCGTTCAGATTAAAGAATAGGGAGATGTGCCGTGGATAATAATAATGTAATCAGCATGCAGCACATTAACAAAAAGTATTATGAAGGCAAGGAAAATGAGCTGCATATACTTCATGATATAGATCTGACCGTGGACAGTGGTGAGTTTGTTTCTTTGGTGGGAGAATCCGGTTCAGGTAAATCCACCATGATGAACATAATTGGAGCACTGGATAGACCTACATCAGGAAAGTACTTTCTGAATGGTGAAGATATCTCTGAAATGGACGATGATTATCTCAGTGAGATACGTAATAGTGAGATAGGGTTTGTATTTCAGAGCGCATATATGATACCCCGTATTACAGCGGTGGAAAATGTAGAAGTTCCTTTAATGTATGCCGGTATGTCTCGTTCTGAAAGACGTGATAAGGCCATGTGGCTTCTGGAAATGGTTGGAATGGGAGACAGATATAAGCATAAAGCAAACGAGCTTTCAGGTGGTCAGAACCAGAGAGTTGCTATAGCAAGAGCTTTGGCTTGTGATCCTTCTATTATTCTTGCGGATGAGCCAACAGGAGCGTTGGATTCAAAAACCGGTCATCTTATTATGGATATATTCCATAAGCTTCACGATGAACAGGCTAAAACTATCGTTCTAATTACCCACAGTAAGGAACTGGCGGCAGAGACTGAAAGAATAATTACCATCAGCGATGGATATATTGTTTCTAACGAAAAGAATAACCTTTATAAGATAAGGCGTGATTCCAGAAGAAACGATCCTAAGGCAGATGATTATAGCGTTTCAGGAGGTGATGATAGTGTCCTTTAGTGAAAACCTCCGTCTTGCGTGGTCATGCGTTAAGGCGAATAAAATGAGATCGATGCTGACAATGCTGGGAATCATCATAGGTATAAGTTCTGTAATTACCATATCAACTATAGGTTCTTCTCTTAGACAGACTATTTCCAATTCATTTTCTGATCTTATGAGTACGAATCAGTATGCTGTTCAATGGCTGACATATGATATGGAGGAAACTGCAGAAACTCCAACCTTTGATATGGATCAAGCATATGAATTTAAAGAAACCTTTAAAGAAAGTGGTGTTGCAGGAGTTGTTGTTGATTTTTCTCTGGGAAGCGCCACATATACTAATGGAGATTCCAAATCCAATATCTATATAGAAGGAATATCGGAAGCCGGTTGTATGATGTCTAATTATGATATATTAATGGGCCGCGATATTGAATTCCAGGACAGCTTTGAAAACAGGAAGGTTTGCGTAGTGTCAGACCTCTTTGTAAAATACGGACTTAATGGAATAGATAATCCTATAGGTGAAAGAATTGAAATAGAGCTTGAATCCGGTGAGGTGATGCAGCTTTACATCATAGGTGTTTACAAGATGGAAGAAAAGCAGGCCAGCCTCGGACAGCAGAAGGTAAAAGATAAGGATAAGGAAACCAGCATCTTTATACCTGTTGAATATGCCTGGGATGTTGCTGAGATAAGTGAAAGTGAAAGAACCAATCCATATCTTTTATTCCTCAGTTCCCAGGGGGCCGATGGAGATGTTTTAAAGGAAAATACACAGAAGTATTTCCAGTCCCGTAAAGAAGAAAAGAATTCATATTTTGTAAATATCCAGAGTCTGGAAGAACAACTTGGAATTATCAGTAAGGTACTTAATGTTGTAACAGTTGCAGTATCAGTAATTGCTGCTATATCACTTCTTGTTGGTGGTATTGGAGTTATGAATATCATGCTGGTTTCAGTTGTTGAAAGAACAAAGGAAATCGGAATAAGAAAAGCCCTTGGTGCGAAGAATAAAGTCATAGAGGCTCAGTTCCTTGTTGAGTCAGTTCTAATATGTGCTATCGGTGGAGTTATTGGAATTCTTCTGGGATTTGCCAGTGGTGGTCTTATAGCATTTATTGTAAAACAAGTTTTGGCGAATTCAGAAACCTTAAATATATTGTCGGTTTCTGTTAGTCCTCCATTAGGTGCGATTATAGTTTCCTTCCTGTTCTCCTCATTTGTAGGAATTGTTTTCGGACTTTATCCTGCAAGAAGAGCAGCAAGACTATCACCTATAGATGCACTCAGATATGAGTAAGAATTATTACTCTCAGATATGAGTAAGAATTTATTGACATTCAATATTCTATATTTTATATTAGTGTCATGTGATTTCGAAGGTTAATTTTTACACCTTTTAGGAACTAAGATTTTTACGATTATGGGGAGAAAAAAGATATGATTTTTGATAAGTTAGTTGAGATTATGATGGATAATTTATCAATACAGCCGCAGGATATTACACTTGATACATCCTTTAAAGATGATCTTGCAGTTGATTCTCTTGATCTGTATGATTTGGTTATGGCTCTTGAGGAGGAATTCAATATTGAGATTCCATCAGAGAGAACCGGAGAGATTGAAACCGTTGAAGATCTGATCAAGATTCTTAAAGAATTAGGTGTAGAAGAATAAAGATAGCATAATAAAAATGCAGACTAAAAATAACAGACTTAAGGAGTGGAAGAATGTACTCATTCACAACAAGAGTCAGATACAGTGAGCTCGCCGAGGATAAAAAGGCGAGCCTTGTTTCTGTAATAAACTATTTTCAGGATTGTTGCACATTTGAATCCGAAGATGGAGATATAGGCCTTGGCTGGCTGGCAGATCATAATACTTCGTGGATGCTTACCGGCTGGCAGATACATGTAATTAGAAGACCCAGATACTGTGAAGAGATTAAGGTAACAACCTGGGCATGTGGTTTCAAATATTTTGTGGGAAAAAGAAGCTTTACCATCACAACTCTGGAGGGTGAGGTACTTATATATGCAATGTCTGAATGGGCATATATGAATATCAAAACACAGCGTCCGGAAAAAAATGTTCCTCAAAAGGAACTTGATGTTTATGGTATGGCTGTTCCTATAGAAGACAGATTTTCAGAGTTTGGTCTTTCTGAATATGTGGAGTCAAATCCTGATAAGGCATTGCTTAAGGGAAAGATAAGTCTGCCGGAAATAATGAATGCAGATGATGAATTTACAGGTCTTAAGCCACAGCCACCTATAGTTGTAACGGCTGATAATCTGGATACTAATCATCATGTAAATAATGCTCAGTATGTGGCACTTGCAAAGTCTGTAATTCCTGAGGAGATAGATGTAAAGCATTTCAGAGCAGAGATAAAAAGACAGTCGGTACTGGGAGATGTTATATATCCATATATTTACAGAGAAGATGGAAGAATAGTGGTAATGCTTTGTGATGAAGCGGAGCAGCCTAAGCTGATATCAGAATATTATATCTAATAAAGAATGTTTATTCCATAATTAAAGGAACCACCTCAGAAGTGGTTCCTTTTTGATGTATATGACTGAAAAGCTATTAGCCAAGCACTACCTCAACCTTGTGTGTAGCACCATCGCCTACTACAGGGATTACACATCCCTCTACAGCCTTACCGTCAATTGTAAGTGATTTAACACCGCTTTCAACGTGATCTGGATTCTTAACTGTGATCTCGTATGTGTCGCCACGGAACTGACGTGTTGCAGTAAATCCATCCCAATCACTTGGAATTGAAGGATTAACCTTAAGTCCGTTCCAATCAGGTGTGATACCAAGGATATACTGGCTGATTGCTACGAAGTTCCAAGCAGCTGTACCTGTAAGCCATGAGTTCTTAGCTTCGCCCTGACGTCCTGCATCTTTACCTGCAACCATCTGTGCATATACATATGGCTCTGTTCTATGAAGATCTGAGATATCCTCAAGGAATGCAGGAGCTATACGTGAATACCAGTCAAATGCTTTATTTCCCTGTCCTGCATAAGCAGCAGCGCAGATCATCCATGCATTGTTGTGGCAGAATACACCGGCGTTCTCTTTATATCCTGCAGGATATGTAGAAATCTCACCGTACTCGATATAATACTTTGTGAAAGCAGGGTTATTAAGTACAAGACCATACTTGCAGCCAAGTCTTTCTTCAACAGCATCGATAACCTTCTTATCCCAGCCTTCTTCTTTACCGATATCTGACATGATACCGAAGCCCTGTGGCTCGATGAAGATCTTTCCTTCTTCGCATTCCTTTGATCCGACTTTTCTTCCGAGATCATCGTAAGCTCTGATGAACCAGTCGCCGTCCCAACCAAACTTCTTGATGACGTCTTTCATCTTATCTATCTCAGCCTGAGCCTTGGCAGCTTCTTCTTCATCACCCTTATACTTGCAAAGTGCAACGTACTCAGGTCCTGTATATGTGAAGAGTGTAGCAACGAAGATTGATTCTGCTACATCTGAGAATCCCTTATCACCATACTTAGGTGATGTATATGTCTGGAAGCTTTCTCCAGGTGTATCTGACCAGCATGAAAGATTCAGACAGTCGTTCCAGTCAGCTCTCATTGAAAGAGGAAGTCCGTGAGGACCTACTTCCTTAACTACCTTGTAGAAGGACTGCTTCAGGTGATGCATCATTGGCTGTGCAAGAGACTCATCATTACGATAAGGAACCTGCTCATCAAGGATTGAATAATCACCGGTTTCTTTAATGTATGCTGCAGTAGACATGATCATCCACATAGGATCATCTGAGAAGTTTCCGCCAAGAGTATCATTTCCCTTCTTAGTAAGTGGCTGATACTGATGGAAGCATCCACCATCTTCGAACTGTGTAGCAGCAAGATCAAGAATTCTTTCACGAGCTCTGTCCGGAATCTGATGAACGAATCCAAGAAGATCCTGGTTAGAATCACGGAATCCCATTCCACGTCCGATACCTGACTCGAAGTATGAAGCACTTCTTGACATATTAAATGTAACCATACACTGATACTGATTCCAAACATTAACCATACGGTCAACCTTTTCATCAGGTGTCTTAACTGTATACTTTGAAAGAAGCTCATCCCACATCTGTACGTTCTTAGCAAATGCAGCATCAACCTTCTCTACTGTATCAAACTTAGCAATCATGTCATAAGCCTTAGACTTATTCATGCTGCCGTCTGCATTCCACTTGTCTGCACCGTTCTCAACATAACCAAGCATGAATACGAAGGCTTTTTCTTCGCCTGGTGCAAGTGAAACCTTGATAGAATGAGAAGCGATAGGTCCCCATCCATCAGCCTTTGAATTATTTGAAGCGTTTGCGAAAACAGCATCAGGTCTGTCGAATCCGTTGTATAGACCCATGAAGCTTTCCTTATCACAATCATAACCATCAATATCAGCATTAACAGTATAGAATGCGAAATGATCACGACGCTCTTTGTACTCTGTTTTATGGAAAAGTGTTGAACCTTCAACTTCAACCTCACCTGTATTGAAGTTTCTCTGGAAGTTTGTTGAGTCATCCTCAGCATTCCACAGACACCACTCAAGGAATGAGAAAAGTGTAAAGCTCTTTGGTGAAGTTCCTTCATTTTTAAGAACTACCTTCTGTATCTCAGCATTTTCACCCTGAGGAACAAAGAATGTAACTTCAGCCTTGAGTTCTTTTTTCTTACCTGTGATGATTGTGTAACCCATTCCGTGACGGCACTGATAAAAATCAAGCTCTGTCTTAACAGGTGACCAGCCTGGATTCCAAACTGTGTCATCATCATTGATGTAGAAGTAACGTCCGCCAACATCAACAGGAATGTTATTGTAACGATATCTTGTTATTCTTCTAAGACGTGCGTCTTTATAGAAGTGATATCCTCCAGCTGTGTTGGAAATAAGTGAGAAGAATCCTTCAGTTCCCAGGTAGTTGATCCAAGGATAAGGAGTTCTTGGGGATGTGATGACATATTCTCTTTTGTCATCATCAAAGTAACCGAATTTCATAAAAGTAGTACCTTCCCTTTCGTAATATTGATTTGCTGTACGAGACTCTGAAAAGCGTGATAGATAAAAAAATCAGATTGTACAGTACAGTTAGAAAAATTATACTATACAATCTGAAATTACACAAGAAAACTTAATCAATTTTACTATAAATATGTTCGTAAACTGTTTTGCTTTTTCCCGGAGCTAATTCTTCGTATCCGGATTCCTCACCCGGCAGTGGAAGATTAGGAGCATCAATCATCCATGTGGAAGGTTCCGGACAGAAATAACCTTTTTCTCCACCGTCATTCCAGATAATCCAGAATTTGAAATTATCATCCACTTCATAACGTATTTCATTTCCTGTTTCCAGGTCTGTTATTATTGCTCCTCTGAAGGGCAGCCCGTCAACATCATAGGTTTCACAATTATATACATCATTATTAATTATATGTTTTACCGGTATCATGGAACCGGTGAGATACTGACGATCATGATTATCCAAAGTGATAAAATCACAGGTTGGAAGATTCCTCTGATTTAAAGGCCACTTATCACCGATGGTTACAAAAATTCTTGTATTCATACCATCACCGTTAGTTGTGAAGGGACCATTGAATGTAGTGTGATTACATATTCCATAAGGAAGCTGTTTATCAGATGTGTTGGTGATGGTTACATTGTAGAACATTCCATCATCATTTAATTTAAATTCATAATCAGCTCTGAAGCTTACCGGAAATGTTTCGAAAAACGGATCATTTTCATCGTAGGTATATGAGGTTCTGGCGATACTGGTATCTCCGTCAACAACAGCCTCAACTATAGTGTGCTCTCTTTTATGGAGAAAACCATGAAGTGAAGTGTTTTCTTCAGCACAAGTTATCGGAAAATGATACTCGGCATCACTGGTCTTCATTATTCCATCTTTAAGTCTGTTGGCATACAGAAGAGTGGGGAAACCATAAACCTCCGGTGAAGCTTTCAAATCTTCTATTGAAAGGGTTTCATCAAATCGGAAGAAATTGATATCATTTTCTACATCCTTCATTGAAAGAATATTACTGCCAAGAAACGGAGCAATAGTTGCAACGTAGCGGCCGGATTTCATTTCAATGATCTGTTTTCCTTTATAATCTTTTATTTCTGATCTGTAGGGCATAATCAACCTCCGCATCTCTCAGATAAAGCTGATGCAAGCTTTGCCTGATCATCATCATTTACCTCTTTATGACTCCAGTTAAGACCAATTCCATCATCATTAAATCGTGGGATAATATGAGTGTGGAAGTGGAAAACCGTCTGACCTGCACATGGTCCATTATTCTGAACTACATTAATTCCGTCGCAGTTTAATTCCTCAGTAAGGGCCTTTGCAATCTTCTTTGCAAGAGGCATTACCTTTGCAGCAACCTCATCCTCCAGTTCAAACAGATTGTCAGCATGCTGTTTTGGAAGAATGAGGCTATGTCCCCTGTTAGCAGGACTTGCATCAAGTATAACGGTGAAGTCATCATCTTCATATATTTTATTAGTTGGGAAAACCCCATTTGCAAGCTTACAGAAAATACAATCGTCTTTAATCATTTATATAAACCTCCGTATTTTTGTATTTACAAAAAGTATGATAGAACACAAAAAGAAAAATGTAAATCATGATTTTAAAATATGTATAAAAAAATATTATTTTTCTTGCATTTATTTAGATTTTCTGAAATACTGATTCTGTATGAAAAAATTAATATTTATTTAACAAAGGAGGTTAAAGGTACAAAATGAAGAAAGGAAAGAAAACTGCGCGCTTTATTACTAGTTTTCTGATGGTTTTAATGCTGATCGCTTTTCTGCCAGTAAATTCGTATGCGGCAGATAGTGTGGAATGGCATAAGAATGATGAGGGTGAAGAAGACTACCCTAAAAAAATCGTCGTTAATCCATACACTTATGAAATGCCTGATGAATCAACAGGGATTACCAAGGAATTGGATGGCGAATCTTTAAAGAATATGTCAAAATTTATTTTGAATGACTGGTCACAGTATGCATATGGTGCATTCCATTGGGGATGGAATGAAGGAGGAGATTTTTCGGGGGTTACCTCTAATCTTCCTAACGATAGTTCGTGGTCAGATTATTTCATAAATAATACAGGAGATGGTAAGCAGATAAATCTTGAATACTGGCTTGGGGCAATGGATGCAGGTCAGGAAGGAAGCACTAGATCAGATTATGCCTGCCGTACAGGAATAAGAAGCAGTGAAACATTAGGTGGTGTCCGTCAGGCGATGGCTAGAGAATTGGTTACTGCCTTTGATACTGACAGATTTTCTGCCGAAGAATTTCTTACTAAAGGCGGTGGCGGTGATGAAGGTGCTCTTCATGAACTGAAGGATGATAAGAAAAATAAAACTTACTACAATATTGTGACAAAACTGATAAATACTTCAGCAAATACATATTTTTATAACAGTTACGGTATAGCTGTATATGATTTTCAGTTATCACCTATTATAGATCCGGATGTTGGATATAAGGATGCTACGGTTACAGATGATCCGGATAATCCTAGTTCAAAGAATACTTTTGTTTCATATAGTGAAAACAGGTCAAGAGAAACCGGAAATGTAAATATGGAGGTTTCGGAATCTCTGACACAAACAGTTTCAAATAGTATTACAAACTCAGAATCATTATCCTTTACTGAAGGTGTATCAAATACATTTAAATGGGGTACAGATGAGGATTTCTTTTCAGATGCTCTTACAATTTCTGTTTCATCAACTGAAGCTATGGAAACTGCTTATACTAGTGGCACGTCCGTAGAATCTAAAGTTGAAAACAAGCTGAGTGCATCTGCAGATCTTCCGCCACATACAGCAGTTGAGATGGTTCAGACTGTAGGAGAGGAGAATAAGATATCTACATATACATGTCCTGTAGCACTTCGTTATAAAGTTGTTTTCTTCAGCATGAGTGGTTATGCTTACTCAGATAACATTAGAGATAATCAAATACAGGGAACAGAAAGCTGTTTTAGTACAGTATTCGGATATGGTAATTCTGATGGCGGTTATGGAGCACCTGAAAATTTCAAAACACGTATTTATGATAGTGTGCAGTGGAATGATGACGGAACTTACAAATCATACGATAATAGTAATGAAATGTCCTATGGTAATACACATGGCTGGTATCAGGATGGTGAAATACGATTTGGAATAGACTGGGGATGGGTATTCAGAGAACATAACAGATTCAAAGATAAGAATGAGCTTATTGCAACTCACATTCCGCTTTTCGGACAGGGGGCAAGTCTAAAGGTTTCTGTTTCAGGTGAAACATCTAAAATCGGAGAAGTAAGACCATTATATCCATTAACTCAGATAAAGCTGGAGGAAGGTGAAGGACTCTATGAACTGATATCGGGAGATACACTGAATCTTAAAGGCCTTCAGGTAGGTGGATATAACGAATATAATATTCCATTCTATGGTTTTGATAAGGAAGAAGGTTACTGGGTTCTCTGTGATGCTGACGGAAATAAGCTGGATAGTAGTGACATTGCGTCTCTTGATATTAATATCTCTCCCGGGTCACCTGCTGTAAGTACAGCTCTTCCTGTAGACTTATTAATATCAAGAGACGCAATGTCACTACTATCCAGCTTATTTCCGTCAGCATCACAGAGAACCCAGTAACCTTCTTCCTTATCAAAACCATAGA
>JAILMQ010000255.1 GCA_024692605.1 Eubacterium sp. | reverse complement strand
ATAATGAAATGAGTGTAAATATAATGGGAAAGATGTTCGATGGTATACCGGAGAAAGACATTGTGACTACGATTCAGACAATAACTAAGATAGAGAGCAATCTTAAATCTTTAATATATTAAGTAATACAGAAATTAATTCAGAAGCCAAATGTACTAAGTAGTAGAAAATTAAATATATACCCACAAAAAAGTGGGTAATTTTCTTTTCGGATATAATACGTTACTATCTCGGTAAAATGAATCACAGGGACAAACTCTTCGATAAGTATTCAGGGTTTGGCTTGTGAAAAATCGGGAGGTAACGATGATGAAAAAAGAAGCTTTGCTGCTTATTGATATCCAGAATATTTATTTTACTCCGGGACCGATGCTGCTCCGTAAACCGAAGGATGCGGCAGCAAATGCCGCAAAACTGCTGGAGAGATTCAGGAGTGAAAAGAAGCCGGTTATACATATTCAGCATAATTTTAAACTGTTATCGGGGATTCATAATCTTGTGAAACCGATTGAAGGTGAAAGAGTAATTCAAAAGGAATATCCGAGTTCTTTTCTCGAAACGGAGCTGCAGGAGTATTTACAGGAGCTGGAAATTACTGATATAGTAGTTGCGGGAATGATGTCACATATGTGCGTAGATACCACAGTCAGGGCTTGCCAGGACTATGGATATAATGTTACTTTGATAGATGATGCCTGTACTACAATGGCATTAAAACATGATGGAAAGAAGATAGATGCTGAAACGGTACATGCCGTATATATGGCATCACTTGCCGACGGATTTGCGAATGTTGTAAAGACAGATGAATTTCTGAGATTGTGAAAAAATATGAAGATAAGGGATGACTATACCTGTCCGCTTGAAATAGTTCATGACATTATAAAAGGTAAATGGAAAACTATAATCTTATATCAGCTGAAGGACGGTCCGAAGGGGCTTGCTGAGCTTGAACGTGAGATAGCGGGTATCACGCAGAAGATGCTTCTTGAACAACTGAAAGAGCTTATTGAATTCGGACTTGTAGAAAAGAAGTCTTTCGAAGGATATCCTCTACGCGTTGAATATTCGATTACGCCGAGACGAGGTCGAAAGATGATTGAAGCAATAACCATCATGCAGAAGGTGGGTGTAGATTATATGTTGGAAAAAGGAATGACAGACGCGCTCATATCAAAAGGAATTTTGTCTGAAGATGAAGTATGTAAGTTAGTGAAAGAGGCTTCCAATGGATAAAAAAGCATTTATAGTTATAGATATGCAGAAGGATTATCTGTTTTAACAGTATAAAAATATCAAATTGTATCAGCCTGTATGGAATCTAAGGATTCTGTACAGGTTTTTAATTAATTCTGCCTTGACCTTTCCCTTACGGCAAAGTTTATACTCGATTTGACAAGTAGAATTATGAAACCTGTCAGAAAAGGAATTATAGATATTAATTTAGTCGTTTTGGAGGTAAATATGAAGTATGAACAGATAAAGAGAATGGAAGATGCCATTGCTGCTGACTACAGGAATATGGTTGGAATGGTGATAGTTAAGGCTGGCGAAACGGCTTATGAGAATTACTATAACGGCTGCACCGCTGAGTCTCGTATACATGTTTTTTCGGTGACGAAAAGTATTGTATCTATACTGATTGGAATTGCTCTGGATAAAGGTATGATTAAAAGTATAGATGACAAGGTTCTGGATTATTATCCTGATTATACTGTTAAAAGAGGAGAGAAAACTCTTCCGGAAATTAGGATCAAGGATATACTCACTATGACTGCACCGTATAAATATAAGTTTAATCCTTATACTAAGTATTTCACCAGCATGGACTGGGTGAAGTTTTCGCTTGATAAGCTGGGAGGAAAAGGAAAGATAGGAGAGTTTAGATATGCTCCGATAATAGGCCCGGATGTTCTGTCAGGAATACTTGTGAAGGCAACCGGACAGACTGTACTTGAGTTCGCAAAGGAGAATCTGTTCGAACCTCTAGATATAAATATAGAAAAAAATATTACATTTCATAGTAAAGAAGAGCAGATGGAGTTTTACAAGTCCACCGATATGAATGGCTGGGTTGCAGATCCGCAGGGCGTAAATACGGCAGGCTGGGGACTGACTATATCTCCGTTTGATATGGCGAAGATAGGACAGCTTTTCCTGAATAAAGGTGAGTATAATGGCAGGCAGATTGTATCAGAAAAATGGGTTGAAGAGAGTACTACTGAACATAGCAGATGGAAAAAGATGAATCTTCCATATGGATACTTATGGTGGGTTGGAGAAACAGGTGGCTATGCAGCTATGGGAGATGGTGGTAATATTATCTATGTAAATCCGGATAAGAATCTGGTGGTTGCAATCACGTCGCTTTTCTATCCTAGGGCAAAAGATAGAATAGACTTTATTGAGAAATTCATTTTATAATGAGGAGACAGGGATGCTTTCGATAGGGGAATTTTCAAATATATGCAAGGTTTCTACAAAGACACTTAGGTATTATGCGGAAATTGGTCTCTTGGAACCCGGTGAAGTGAATCCGGAAAACGGATATCGGTATTATTCCATAGATCAGCTGGAGAAGATGCTTTTCATCAGCAGACTGAAGTCATATTCATTTTCGTTAGATGAGATTAAGGAAATTATAAAAGATGATTCCGAGAAGAGTGACAAACTCTATAATGCATTTCTTAGAAAAAAGCAGGAAATTGAAAAACATCTTGAGTGTTATAGTCAGATTCTAAATCAGCTTGATACGGATTTAAATGCAATAGAACAGGGTGAATCCATAATGTCCTATATGGATGATATATATGTG
>JAILMQ010000199.1 GCA_024692605.1 Eubacterium sp. | reverse complement strand
GTAATGATCTTCTATTTGTATTTTCTGCCATTGCTCTTGCAGGGCGGATTTCCGTACTGGATAAGGATCTGAGACTTGTTCACCAGAGAAGGAATAATAAGGATTCTCTTTCAAATACCAGAGAAAAATCCTGGGATTGTTTTTATAAAGCCCTGATCGCACTAAGAGAATGTCTGGTTAAAAATGGCCTGTATGAGGAAATGGAGCAGGATTATATTAATTATGCGCTCCACTTTAGTCTTTGGAATCTGAATTCTCTTGCAGAACCTACTTACAGTAAGCTTAAAGATATACTTGCCAATGAGTGGTATGATGAATTAGGTGTAAGCGATAAGAAGGCTTCATATTTTTACAATAAAAAAGAATATGAACAGTATGAAAAACTGTTTAAATAACTATTATTCAAGAAAGGGGATGGCGGTAAAAACGCCTAAACATAATATGAAAGTAGTTCAGGTTGGATATGGATATTGGGGAGCCAATATTTCAAAGAAACTCGTAGCTTCGTCAAAATTTGAGTTTAAAGCACTTTGTGAAATACTCCCTGACAGGGCAGCTAAGGCAAGACGTGAACTTCCGGATTATGTGGAGATAAGCGATAATTATGAAAATTATCTTGATGATCCGGAGGTAAAAGGATTTATAATTGCTACTCAGACAGTTAATACTTTTGATATAGGTATGAAGGCTATGGCGGCAGGCAAGCATGTTTTTATGGAAAAGCCTTTGGCTACTACAGTTGAAAGATCCTATAAATTAAAGGAACAGTCTGAAAAGTATGGTGTGATCCTGCACTGTGATCATATAATGCTTTACAATCCTTATTATAGATATATAAAGAAGCTTTATGATTCAGGTGATCTTGGTGATTTAATATATTATGATACACAGAAGCTAAATCTTGGGCCTATAAGAAAAGATGTGGATGCCTTAATGGATCTTGCAGTTCATGATGTAGCTGTAATCGACTGGCTTTCAGGTGGAAAAGAACCTGTTGAATTATCTGCTATAGGGCATATTCCATTTGGCAAACATGAAACCAATACCTATCTTACTATGAAATATGATGGATTTATAGCTCATTTACATTCATCGTGGATGTCGCCACTTAAAATCCGTACAACGGTAATAGGAGGAACAAAGAAAACAGTAATATTTGATGACATGGCTCAGGATAGAGTTAAAGTATATGATTGTGGAATAGATGTTGTTCCTGCTGATAGATATGAGGATTATCAGTATAGTAACAGACGTGAGGGTGTGTATATTCCTGAACTTCAATTTGAGGATTCACTTCAGAACAGTCTTGAATTTTTCGAAAACTGTGTTGCTACAGATACTCAATCACTTTCCGGACCTGATCCGTCAATAAGAGTTATGAAAGTTCTTGAGTGGGCTGAAAAAGAAATGAAGCCAATGTATAAGAAGTAAATCAGTTTTTAATATGTATAGAAAATAATAAAGAAAGAAGGCAAATTTAATGCGTAAAATTCCTGTTACAATTCCTTATTTTACAGAGGATGAGGAGAAAGAAGTAGCTAAGGTACTTGCTTCCGGATGGGTAGCTCAGGGCCCCACAGTAGCAAAGTTTGAAATGGCTATTGCTGAGCATGAAGGAGTTGCAGAAGGAGTTGCAACTACTTCCTGTACAACTGCACTTCATCTTGCTATGATAGCTAATGGTTTAGGAGAAGGGATGGATGCTATAGCTCCTGCATTTACATTTGTTGCAACTGAAAATGCCATAGTGATGACCGGTGCTACACCCGTGATGGTTGATATTCATCAGGAAACCTTTAATATAGATACTCAGAAGATAATTGAAAAAATAGAATCTGATTATGAGGAAAGGGATGGTAAGCTGATAAATAAGACTACCGGAAATATTCTTTGGGGAATAGTTCCGGTTCATGAATTTGGTCTTTGTTGTGATATCATAGAGGTTAACCGTATAGCAAAGCAGTATGGCCTTAAGGTGGTTGAAGATGCAGCATGTGCACTTGGAGCTATGGTAAATGGTGTTCATGAAGGTGCTTTCGGAAATTCGGCATGTGTAAGTTTTCATCCAAGAAAGTCCATTACTACCGGTGAAGGAGGAATGGTTCTTACTGATGATCCTGCTATGGCTAAGAGAATGAGAGAATTACGTACACATGGAAGCACAGTTTCTGCTGATGCCAGAGATAAGGGACATGGTTTCCTGCTTCCTGAACATAATGAAGCTGGATATAATTATAGAATGACGGATATTCAGGCTGCCGTAGGAATGGCTCAGATAAAAAAATTTGAGGATATACTTGATACAAAGAGAAGAAAAGCTGAAATATATAATAAGCTAATAGCTGAAAAACTTCCTGAGTTTATTACTCCTGTTGAACCAGAGGGATATTATCATACATATCAGTCATATGTTTGTATGCTTAATATAGAGAAGCTGGGAATTGCTACAGTTGCTGAAGGTGGAGAATTTAGAAATAATCTTCTTGCTACGCTGGAAGAAATCGGAATAGCTACAAGACAGGGAACACATGCAGTACATATGTTGGGATATTACAGAAACAGATTTGGTTATGTTCCGGAGGATCTTCCAAATGCATATGCCTGTGACCATCTGTCTATTACACTTCCATTATATATGCAGATGACAGATGATGATCAAGAATATGTTGTAGATACTATTAGAAAAGTAATTGATGAAAGAAAGTAAGGGAGATAAAATAATGGCAGATATCAAGGGTAAAAATGTTCTGGTAACTGGAGGCGCCGGGTTCATAGGAAGTCATCTTTGTGACGGGCTTCTTGCAAAGGGTGTTGCAAAAGTTGTATGTCTTGATAATTTCTTTTTGGGCAAGATGGAGAATATAGAAGAAGCTTCCAAGGATGAGAGATTTGTATTATATAGAGATGATGCAAGAAACTTTGGTGTAGTTCAGGCAATACTTGAAAAGGAAGAAATAGAGGTTGTTTTCAATATGGCAACAATAGCTCTTAATTATTCATTCTTTAATCCTTTTGATGCATATATGGTGAATGTTGAGATAGCTAATACACTTCTTGAACTGCTAAAGGTTGGAGCATATAAAACACTCATTCATACATCATCATCTGAAGCTTATGGAACAGCACAATATTCTCCGATGGATGAGAATCATCCGACAGATCCTACAACTCCATATGCTGCCGGAAAGGCTGCTGCAGATCTTATGGTGCATAGTTTCTACAAGGTTCTCGGACTTGATATATCAATAGTCAGACCTTTTAATAATTATGGCCCAAGACAGAATGCGGTGGGTTCTCTTGCTGCCATAATTCCGGCAACTGCAAGAAGAATAAAAGAAGGCGGAATGCCTATGGTAGAGGGTGATGGTAAACAGACCAGAGACTTCATATATGTTAAAGACACAGTAAGAGGTCTTATACTTGCTTACGAGAAGGAAGAATCCAGAGGAAAGATTATTAATCTGGGATCAGGTAAAGATATACCTATCAATGAGCTTCTTCAGGGAATCTGTGATTATTATGGATATACTGGAGAATGGGAACATAGACCTGCAAGAACCAGTGATGTCAGAAATCTATGTGCAAGTTCAAAGAGAGCTAAGGAAATTTTGGGATTTGAGCCGGAAATCGGTTTTGATAAAGGAATAAAACTTACACTTGACTGGTATAAGGATAAGGAGTTTTAAGGATAAACCATGAGTAATGAAGAATTTGCTGAATTATTTGAGACATATATGGCACATAAGCGAGATGAGATGAAGGAGAAGTATAATCGAGTTCTTCCAAGCGGAGAACTTATCTTCAATCGTTTTGATAAGGGAGAATATCTTAAATGTGGAGAAAATTCTTCAGTATACGATACAAGTGTTGTAATGGGAGATGTTGTAATAGGGGATCATGTCTGGGTTGGTCCTTACACTCTACTTGATGGAAGTAGCGGAAAGCTTGAAATAGGAGATTACACAAGTATAGACTCGGGAGTTATGATATATACGCATGATTCAACCAAGAATTATGTTTCCGGTGGTGTGAATCCTTTTGAAAAAGGAGATGTCAGCATCGGAAGTTATACGGTTGTGGGAAGTATGTCAATAATAACCTGTGGTGTTTCTGTTGGTTCCCATTGTGTTATAGGCGCAAATAGTTTTATTAATAAAGACGTTCCGGATTATAGTATAGTTGCCGGTACACCGGCAAAAATAATCGGAAAAGTTATTATCAATGATGAAGGAGAAGCGAATTTTGAGTATTTCCAATAAGGATGAAACTTCAGCAGGACTATCAATAATAGTTCCGTTTTTGAATGAGGAAGAAGGTATCACGAAGTTCTGTGACACCATAGATGAACATGCAACAAAGATTACATTTCCAATTGAAGTTGTTTTTGTTAATGATGGTTCTACTGATGATACATTGAATATTCTTAGAAGTTATAGCTTTAAAAACGTTAACAGAGTTAAAGCTGTTGATCTGTCAAAGAATTATGGTTCTCACGCCGCAATCAGAGCTGGTGTGTCCAATGCCTATTATGATAACTGTACCTGGATGGGCAGTGATCTTCAGGAACCAATTGAGTTTCTCGCGATGTCTTTTGAAAAACTAAAAGAAGGTTTTGATGCAGTTTATGTAGAAAAGAAAAGCGTAAAGGTTTCATCTGTAAACAGAGGTTTTTCAAAGATTTATTCCCGAATGATGCAGAAGTATGCTGTAAAAAGTTATTCTTCCGGCGGAATTAGTGTTATTGTATTTAATAAAAAAATAAAAGAGCTTTTGAACCACAATATAGAATCAAATTCGTCCATTATGCTTCAGATTATGGATGCAGGTTTCAGATATACGACTCTTTCTCTAGACTTCCATGAAAGATCTGCCGGGGTTTCAAAGTGGACCTTATCAAAGAAGATTAAACTATTTATTGATTCATTTGTGGCGTTTTCATTTATGCCGATAAGAATGGTCAGTATCATTGGGATAATTATGTTTTGTGCGGGCGTATTACTGGGGTTATTTACATTTATTAATAAACTGGTAAATCCTGAGGTTCCTATAGGTTATTCAACTCTTGCATGTATTATGGCAATGGGCTTTGGGATTACTAATATTTCTTTGGGAATAATTGCGGAATATCTTTGGAGAGCATATGATGCTGCAAGAAAGAGACCGGTATTTTTGGTGTCCGAAGTTTATGACCTTTCAGATAAAATGGGTGAATGATAATGCAGAAAGTAAAAAAATATGCTCTTTTATATGGCGCATTCATTATATATTCAATGGTGGCAGTTTGTTCTAAATTTGCATCATCGCAACCTACGTTCATAAGAATATGTTTCTTTCTGGGACTTGAGGTTGTTTTTCTTGGACTTTATGCAGTAGTATGGCAACAGGTTTTAAAACATTTTACGCTTGTTACCGCTATGGCAAGTAAAGGAGTGGTTGTTATACTTAACTTGCTTTGGTCAATACTTCTTTTTTCAGAAAAGATTACTCTGTTTAATGTGATCGGAGCAGCAATTATAATATTTGGAATATGGATGGTATCGATGGATGGCTAAATATTTTATTATAATGATAGTATCCGGAATGTTATCATCATTTTCTCAGGTTCTATTAAAAAAGAGTGCTGAGATAAAAAAGGATTCGGTTATCAAAGAATATCTGAATCCTTATGTTATTACCGGATACGGAATTACGGCATTTTGTATGATCCTTACAATGATAGGATACAGAGGCGTTCCTTTTAAGTACGGATCAGTGCTGGAGTCTCTGACATATATATATATAATGATACTAAGTAAGATTTTTCTTGGAGAAAAACTTACCAAAAAGAAAATCATTGGTAATCTAATAATAGTTGCCGGTGTAATAATATTCAGCTTAGGAAAATAAAAGGTGGTAGAAGAATGAATGTAAAAATCCTTGATCTTACAAGACAGTATGACATTATTAAAGAAAAAGTCGAAGCTGCAGTTTTGGAGCAGATGAAGAGTGGTGCCTATATTGGAGGTAAGGCAGTTACTGATTTTGAAAGTAAATTTGCTGACTATGTGGGTGCAAAGTATGCAATTGCATTAAACAGTGGAACAGATGCCCTGGTTATAGCTATGAAGTCGTTGGGAATCGGAGAGGGAGATGAGGTTATTACAACACCTTTTACTTTTTTTGCAACAGCTGAGACAATTGCTATGATTGGAGCAAAACCTGTTTTTGTGGATGTTAATAAAGATAACTACAATATAGATGCTTCTAAGATAGAGGAAAAGATTACAGATAAGACAAAGGCTATATTGCCGGTTCATATATTCGGACAGCCTGCAGATATTGATGCCATAAGAGAAATCGCCGATAAGCATGGACTTGCAGTTATAGAGGATGCCTGTCAGGCCGTAGGCTCAGCTATCGGAGACAGAATGATAGGTTCTTTAGGTGATGCTGCATGCTTCTCATTTTTCCCTACTAAGAATCTTGGTGGATTTGGCGATGGTGGTATGATTACTACAAATAATGAAAAGACAGCTACAATATGTAGAGCCTTCAGAGAACATGGAGGTGCTCAGAATGGTGCAAAGGCAAGATTCTATCTTGACGGAGTAAAGGATGAGCTTGCAGATAATACTTCAAATGATCCTTTGTATAATCCATATAAGTATTACAATTATCTTATTGCATATAATTCAAGACTAGATGCTATTCAGGCGAGAGTATTGGATATTAAACTTGATTATCTTGATGGATTTAATTCAAGAAGAACTGAAATAGCAGCATTTTATGAAAGAGAACTTGGAAATATTGAAGGTGTTTCAACTCCACAGGTAAGAGATGGGGTAACACCTGTATGGCACCAGTATGCTATCTGTGTAAAGGAAAAAGATGAGCTTGGAAAATTCCTTGCATCAAAAAGTATAGGAAGTGCAGCATTTTATCCTGTACCTCTCCATTTGCAGAAAGCGTTTGATTATCTTGGATATAAGGAGGGGGATCTTCCTGTGGCAGAGGAACTTACAAAGGAAACAGTTTGTCTTCCTATATTCCCTGAGTTAGAGCAGGAGGAATTAGAGTATATAGTTGATGGCATTAAGGAATTTTATGGAGGAAAATAAATGTCAGTTTTTATCCATCCAACAGCAGAGGTTTCTGAAGGGGCAATCATAGGAGACGGAACAAAAATATGGAACCTGGCACAGGTAAGAGAAAAGAGTATTATCGGAAAAGACTGTATTATCAGTAAAAATGTATATGTGGACACAGAGGTTGTCCTGGGGGACAGAGTAAAGGTTCAGAATAATGTCAATATCTATCACGGTGTTGAAGTGGAAGATGATGTTTTCCTTGGACCATCCATGACCTTTACTAATGATTTTTATCCCCGAGCTTTCAATTCCGATTGGAAGATAACTTATACTAAAGTAAAAAGAGGAGCCTCTATAGGAGCAAATGTAACAATTGTTTGTGGAAATACCATAGGGGAATATGCTATGATAGGTTCCGGAAGTGTTGTTACAAAGGACGTAAAACCATATGCACTAATGGTTGGCAATCCTGCAAAGCAGATTGGCTGGGTTTGTAAATGCGGACAGAAGCTGAATGATGATATGAAATGTCCGGAATGTGGAAAAGAGTACCCGGACCTTGATAAGTAAAAAAGGAGATTAGAGAAGTGATTAAAGTAGGAATAATCGGTTTTGGATATATGGGTCATTTTCATTATGAAAAAGCGGGACATTTTGATGATGTTAAAGTAGTAGCTGCTTTTGATAATAATGATGAAAAGCTTGTAGAAGCGAAAGAACTCGGAATGAATACATATGACAGTCTTGATGAGTTTCTGAAGGAAGAACTGGATCTTGTGGTTATTGCAACACCAAATCAGTGGCATGCTCCTTATGCCATAGCAGCTATGAAATCAGGTAAGAATGTTCTTTGTGAGAAACCGGCAACTATGTCAGTTGAAGAGATTGAAGAGATTATAAAAATATCTGAAGAAACCGGAAAATTCTTTACTGTTCATCAGCAACGAAGATTTGATAAGGATTACAGAGCTCTTTGTGAAGTTATCAGGAGCGGAGAGATAGGTAATGTAACTACCATTGAATCAAAGGTTTTGGGTGAAAGAGGAGTTTGTTTTGGCTGGAGAGGTGATCCGGAGTCGGGCGGTGGTATGCTTTATGACTGGGGAGTTCACCTAATTGATCAGATGCTTCAGCTTTACCCTGGAGAGAAGATTATAAGTGTATATGCAAGAATTATGAGCATTCTCACACCTGCTGTTGATGACAGCTTTGAAATCAACATGAAGTTTTCTAATGGAGTATGTGCAAAGGTAACTGTCACTACATTTGCTCTTGAAAAACTTCCTAGATGGTATGTTTTTGGTGATAGAGGAACCCTCAGAATTGAAAACATAATGAGTACTGAAGGAAGAGCTCGTCGTATAAAGGGTGATGTTCAGGGCTTTGATAGTGTTGTCGGAAAGAAGAATCTTGGTCCTTCAAGAACTATGGCACCATTAAAACCTGAATTTCTTGAAGAGGTTGAAATACCGGATCAGGTTGATATGACTATGGAATATTGGTCAAATCTCATTGATTCAATCAAAGGAAATGCAGAACTGCATGTAACAACAGAACAGATTCTGAGACAAATGAAGATTGTAGAAGCTTCATTTGAATCTGCTGAAAAGAATGAAGTGATAAAAAGAGAGATATAATACTATATGAAAAATAAAGATGTAAAATCACATTCTCAGTTAAATGTATTACTAGTATCGGTATTATCATTTATTATTGTTCTTATATCTATGTTTTTATTGTATTTTGTAAAGGGATTTGCTCCATTTGGAGACAGATCCCTTGTTTGGGCTGATGCATATAATGATTACATAGATTTTTTTGCTTATTTAAGAGATGTGTTGTTTGGTGAAAGCAGTCTTGGTTTTTCGTTTACAAAGGGTTTGGGTGGAAATATGTTTGGAGTTATCACTACCGGGTATTTTTCGCCTTTTAATCTGATTATTGTATTTTTTGATAAAGCTCATTTGAATAGTTTTTTTGATGTTGTAGTTGCAGCAAAACTTGCTATGGCGGCATTTACTATGTCTGTTTTTTTGAAAAAGAGATTACCGGATCTGAGAGTGTTTTATACTGTGGCATTATCCGTAGGATATGGACTATGTCAGTATAATATAGCTCAGTCAAGTAATATTTTTTTCCTTGAAGGAATGTACATGCTTCCTTTATTTATGTTGGGAACATACTATATAGTAAAAAAAGACTCACCATTTTTGCTGATTTTTTGTGTTGCATATAGTATAGCTTTTGGCTGGTATTCAGGAGCATTTAATTGTATATTTACAGTTTTCTGGGCATTGTTTGAGTTCCTTTGGCAAGGTATAGATAAAAAACAGAACATCAAAGATTTCCTGCTTACATTAAAAACTTTTGTATTTGCGGCATTAATTGGTGTTCTTATCAGTCTAGTAGTATTTCTCCCGACAATCATAAGTCTTCAAACCAGTTCAGAAGGAACCCTTAATTTTGAACTATTCAAAGAATCAAATGAGTATTTGGGGAATGCCATTACAGTACTTACAAATTACACATGGTATTCACATAGTTCCTTTTCTGCTGTATCACTTTTCAGCGGTAGTCTTGCCCTTATTGGATGTATTGCATTTTTCTTCAGCTCTCAATATAGAAAAAAGGAAAAGTATCTGGTTGGGGCTTTTCTTGGAATTGTTATAATGTTCTACTATTGGAAACCTCTTTATCTTCTGTTTTCCCTGTTTAAACCGGTAAGAAGTTTCTGGTCAAGATATGGATATCTTGGAATTTTTACGATCATATTCATTTCTGCTTTATTCTTCTCCGAAATATCAAAAGAGAAGAAGGCACAAAAGAGGATTCCGGCAATTGCATTGTCTTTTATTCTTGTGGTACTTCTTTATAATAAAGATACTGAAGCTGCAGGTTTAAAATGGATTTATGCTACATGCTTAAGCGTAATATTTGTTGCGGTGTTATTATATTTTGTCATTCCGGGTGATAACAAAAGCAGAAAAAAACTATTTTTACAATATCTGATTGTTTGTTTTTCTATTTTTGAGATGTCATTTAATTCCCATTTGCTTATGAATTATTATAGCAATGGAGATATTCAGAAAAATTTTATTGAGTATCTGGAACAGGGAGAAAACCAGATAAGCTCGATAAAGTATAAAGACAAAGGATATTACAGAATATCACAAACATCTACCAGAAATATGACAGAGGATAATCTGACCGCAAACTATGATGAAGCAGCAATGCTAAACTACTGGAGTTTAGAGAGTTACACATCTGTTCCGGATGATAATCAGAGAGAGTTTCTTGACAAAGCAGGTTATAAAATGCATGGTGAAGACCTGCTTACAATTAATACATCTATTATTCCGATTGATTCAATTCTGGGAGTAAAATATATTCTGTCAGATTATGATATTGATGGTTATGAATTAAATGAATCTTATGGCGATTTCAAGGGTAAAAAGGTATATGAAAATCCCTATGCACTTCCGATGGCATTTGTAATCGATCATAATATTTCAGAGGACAGGATAGAAAATGCAGCATTTGATAAAGAAGATATTTCAACACCTTTTATTTATCAAAATGCATTGATAAGTGAACTTGCAGGTAAAGAAGTTGAGGTTTTCACTCCTGTTGAGTTTAAGAAAAAAGAAGCCAAAAAAGCAATAAAATATAATATTGAAGTACCTAATGGTAATTATGCATTATATGGAAATCTTCCATGGACATGGGCAGCAAATGAAAAACTATATGTCAATGGGAATTTTATGACAGGTTATGCGATGTTCAAGTCTCCGGGAGTGTTTTACATTCCAAATAAAGGAGGAAAAGTCGATGTTAAGGTAACAACTAAAAAGGCTTTTTCTATTGCAGATGAACAGTTTTATGTTGTTGATTTGGATGCATTGAAAGAGGTTACTTCGAGGCTTCAGGATCAGACGGTAGATGAAGCTGTGATTGAAGATGGATATGCAAGGTTTAAGATTAAATCCGGTAAAGCTCAGAAATTGATCACATCAATACCGTATGATACACATTGGATGGTTACATTGAATGGGAAACAGGTAGAGCCTCAGTTGTTAGGTGGCTGCTTGATGTCTGTGGATTTGGCCGAAGGTGATAATATTGTAGAAATGCAGTATAAGATAGGTGGAATAAAAGAGGGGCTAATTTTAACGTTATTTGGATTACTTTTAACTGTAATCTGGTATGTTGTTAAAATATATAAGAGAAGAAAAGTAAAAAAAATAATTGACAAGGAGTTGTAAAAAATGCAACATTACATACATACATGAGTGTGTGAAAGTTTTTCTGTAAATGAGATATCCTAAGATAATTGACGAGCTGTATGGCGGTAAGATTACCGTTGTCCAGCTCGTTTTGACTATACCTAATCCCATTGATTTCGTCAAGAAATATGATAAAATTGGTACATAATTATATTGCAGTATAACTGACTAAGGTAAATCGGGACTTGTAGAGGGATTTTTAGTAGTGAAAAATATTGAGATACACCACAGGACCAGCGAATTGATTGGTATATTGACCCATGTATGGGAGCAATCTGTAAAAGCAACCCATCTGT
>JAILMQ010000166.1 GCA_024692605.1 Eubacterium sp. | reverse complement strand
GTTTCTGCTCTTTTGATCCATCGGTTCTCCGGATTCATCTTCAACCCGACCGGCTGATTAAAATCTGAAAGCGATATCTGACGATTTCGATTGGACTTATACATTTGATATCTCCGAAGTGCAAGGTTTTTTAGAAAATATGGATATTTCCAAGCACTTATATTATATCAGAAAACCGCTTGAAAGTCAGTAATATCAAGGCTTTTCGGCATTTTTAACTTGGAATGAGCAGACACTACATAACTAGGTATATGTCAAGTGCGTAGATGCGAAAAATCGCTGATTTTATCAGCGTTTGTGGCAATTTTCATAGCGACAACCTAGTGTGGAGTCACGGGAATGTAGGATAAAACTGTTCTTTGATGACCGGCAGTACTCTCCGCAGAACCGGAAAAGACTCTCTTCTTCATATCGTCCATATGTGGAAGACCCACAATCTCCAGTTCCTTTTCCGGAAGCCCCCATTTCTTCTCAAGCTCACGTACCTGTTTCACCTGGAAATCACCGGACAGAAGTATCGAATCATAATAATCTATCCCGAACATCCTATACATCACAATATCGCTTGGCGCATTAATTCCATGAAATCTTCGTATTCTTTATATGCATCCCTGCGGCCCTTTACTATATAAGTAATTAATGCCGTTGCCAAATCATACATCTATAGCCTCAAGAACAGCACTTTTTCCGACGCCATTATTGCCCACAAATATAGAATACATATACCTGCTATCACATATAGGAATAAAATTTATGTTTCTGTAATTTTTAATATTTCTAAGTAGAATCGCTGTTATCATTTTGCCCCTATCTTTCCTGCATCGACTTGTATTTCTATTTCTATCTAATTCAAAATACACTATAACTTCTATGCATGACTTATTGTTTTCAATTAAATCCGGTGCATATGCCATTCACTCTGTCAGGCATTCCCCTTTCAGTTCTTCAATAGTCTCAAACGGAAAGCATTCTGCGCAGCCATCGGGTATTTCTTCCAGCACAGAAATCACATCCTTCACCAAAGATACCGCCTCTGCACTATGTTCCCTTCTTCCGGCGTATATCAGACAAACAAAAACTGATCATATATCTCAATCTGCGAAATGGTCATGCTTTTCTGACAACTCCTTTATCCTTTCAACATATTGTATCCTGCAGTCATCCATTGCAGTCACTCTTATACATATTTTCAATTTTCAAATCTGCATAATCTTCCATTAATCTTATATAATGAAATCCTTTTTTTAGTTCAGAAGTAATATATGACAGCATATAACCTATAATCAGATTTACCAGAATCAGATAATATAGAAATGGCAGACCATATCTTCCATCATAAGACGGTAAATACAAAACCACAGAAGCAGTTACAGCCGTTGTAATTAAAAAGATAAAAGTTTTAACTGCTGGATGAACGGGTTGAAATCTACCAAAAAGATACAATAATTGATATTCGTTTGAAAGACCATGATCCTGTGCCACTTCATTCAGTACTTGTTCTCTGATCTCCGCTCTTTTAACGTACATATATCGATATGCCCTTCGAGATCTTTTATTAACAAATTCACGGATTTCTATATGTGATAACAGAATTCCTATACCAAACAAAACAAGTGTCAGAATAAACAAAGATTTCTTAGGATAAAATATTGTACAGATATATACAGCCAATCCTAAAACAAAAAAGAAGCATGTACTATAAAAGAGAAAAAACTCATACGGATGTTTCTCTATTTTCCCCTTTTCATTTTCAATTCTTTTGAGATACTTTGTTAAAAACTCGTTATATAGCTTTTTGGATATTCTGTTATTCACAAGTCCCCATTTCAACCAAAACTGTTATTTTTATAAATATGTATTATTTCTATATTCCACTTCATCCTTCTGTATCATTACCGAAAACATATCTCCCCTCTGAATGACCGTCATATCTGGTTATACTCCTTCTAATTAAATCTCGTTAGTATTATCACTATCCTTCACCAGATTACTCTCCCTCTCTATATAAATCGGTCTCTGCTTGGTCTCCATATAGATAATATGGTCCGTATCACATAAAACGGCCCCGGCTGCACAGGACAAAGAGGATTCCTTATTTCCTGTAATAAGATAATCCCCCGCAGCCAGAGTTAATCCACAAAGTAAATGTTTTATCGGTCTCACGTAATGCTCCTG
>JAILMQ010000142.1 GCA_024692605.1 Eubacterium sp. | reverse complement strand
CATCTGTGATCGGGATAATCTTTTCAGGATTTTCTCTGGAAGTGGTTGCCACATTCTGAATCTTAGACATCAGGATTGAAGCAATTTCCTTTTCAAGCATGTCATAGCAATACTTCTGGAGATCACTGTCGATTGTAAGATATACATCATTTCCTGCAATCGACGAAGTATCTTTTGTGACTTCAATGACTTTTCCAAGGTTATCTACAAATAGAGTCTGCTCGCCATCTGTACCATGAAGTTCCAGCTCAAACTTTCTTTCTATACCAGTTTTACCTACAACATCATTATTGTCATATTTATCTTCATCAAGTTTTTCATTGAAATAGTCAATATCGTCCTGTGACGCCTTACCTACATAACCTATTATGTGAGAAAAATACTTTGCATCGTTATAAACACGGCTTGAGGTAACCTGGATATTCATACCCAGAAGATTATCCATATTTTCCGTAATAGCTGCACGGCTCTTTTCAGAAATGTTATGAGCAACCTCTACAGGAACATATTGCTGATATCTGTTAAGCCACAGATTATATCTGCAGCATAGAATCTTGAATGCAGTTTCCTCATCATATTCATTTCCTATCTCAAACAGTTCCTTAAGATATTTAACACAGTCAGCAGCTGAAGTCTTCTGTTGTTTCTTTGTAAGATCATCAATTGTATCAACTGCAAATACATCCTTAAGGAAATATTTAAGCTGCAGACCATCAATATTATAATGATATTTTCCATCCTTATAACGGATATTGATGGTAGAATCCAGATCATCATTATTCTGCTTAAGGATATTGAGTGTATTATATATAATTCTGTTCTTCAGCTGACTCTCCGAAAGTCCCAGTCTTTTAGCTTCATCAGGAAGCGCTGTGCTGTTACCGAAAATCAGCGTGTAGGAAATGTTATTGTAAGCCAGAAGTTTTCCATTATAATCATAAATATTTCCTCTGATGGAATTAACAGTAAGTGTTTTCTCAGACTTAACTTCAAAGCTTTCAGTAAACTGCTGTCCCTGCTCAATCTGAATAGTAAACAGACGATTTATGAGCAGTGTAAAAAGTACCAAAACAATGAGTGTTACAGGAAAAACTCTGCTTTTTACATATTCTAATGTAATCTCTTTTAATGAAACAAAAAGCTCTTTAAAGAGTTTCATTATCCTTGACCTTCTTCTTTAAGAATTTATTGATTGATAACAGTATCCTGTAGATTACGGCAGTGAAAATGACCGTATAGAAAACCTGCGGTAAAACTACATGACCCAGATAGAATACTAAATTAGTTCTGTTTCTAAGCAGATATAGCATTACATATTGTACAAATCCAAATACAAAAGCATCTACGATTATAATAAAGACAGGAAGCAGAATATCTTCCATAAGAAAGTCCTTATGAAATGCTCCATTCAAGTATCCAATGAACATAAAGAGAAGCATATAAGGACCAATAAGATTTCCAAAATAAATATCATATAGAAAACCACAAACAAAGCCCGTAAGCATTCCTTCTCTTCTGCCTCGCATTATACCGAAAGACATAGTGACAATAAGCATCAAATTAGGTGAGATACCTGTTATATCATGGAATGCAAAAAACGTGCTTTGTAATAGAAAAGATATTATTATAAGACAGAATATTGTAATTATTCGACGCATTAATAATTCACTTCCTGTTTACGATCAAGGATAACAAGTACATCCTTAATATCTGTAAAATTAACCGTAGGTGTGATCCTGGCTGTCTGAGTCAGGTTATTTGAGTCAAATTCAACCTTAGCTACATAACCTATTGTAATACCATAGAGATATCTTTCAGATACATTTGATGTAATAACCTTGTCTCCAACACTTACAATAGCATTTTTATCTATATCAGAAGCTATAAGATAGCCTTCACTCATAGTCTGAAGGCTTCCCTCAACAGTACACATATTACCGGCATTACCAATCTCACCGGTTACATTAGCCCTGTCGTCTATGATAGCTCTTACCTTGGCATAATTATCATAGGATTCTACAACAATACCCAGAAGGCCATCGTCTGCCATTACGTTACAGCCTTCATAAACCTTATCATTAAGACCTTTATCAATATAGAATTCATTAAACCAGCCTGTTGAATTTACGAAGAAAACCCGGGCTGCAGTTTTTTGATATTCAGGATAGAGTTCATCAAGCTCATAGAGATCTCTCAGCTCCTGAAGTTCTGCAAGCTCTGCTTCCTGCTTACCAATATCATTCTGGTAATTAACTATATCTTTTTTCAGCTTTTCATTTTCAGCTTTAAGTTCCTTAACATCTCCGAAAACATCCATCTTCTTCTGGACATAATCTCCAGCATGATGAAGTCCCTGCTGAACAGGAACAATAAACTTGTTTGTGTATTTTCTGACCGGAGCCATAATCTTCGGGAAAAATGCAGACAACACAATAAGCACTATACAAATAATGGATAGTGCAAGGAGAAGATATTTAGGACTTATGTCTTTTTTATTATTAAAATTCATTTTATCAATCCTTTTTCCAGAAGGCTTACATAGCATCCATCTCCGATAATGATATGGTCATGAACTTTAATTCACAGTTCATCTCCCAGTTTCTTGATTCTTGTAGTAATAAGAATGTCC